>CAZWLS010000021.1:0-23426 GCA_964634415.1 uncultured Roseivirgaceae bacterium
CCTTCAATAACTGATATTGACGGAACTAGAAGCATAATAAAATTTAGAAAGGTTCTTTAGTGGAATCGCTCCATTCTAAAGATACACAATCCCTTCCAGATTTTTGTTAATTAACTTCTACTAATTTGAATCCTTCACCGTGAATTGTTAAAATCTTAAGACTGGGTTCGCTTTGAAGGTACTTCCTGATTTTTGCAATATATACATCCATACTTCTTGCATTGAAATAGCTATCGTCTTTCCATATCTTTTTTAGCGCTACGCTTCTTTCCACTGTTCTATTTACATTTTCAAAAAAGATCTTGAGCAATTCATTTTCTTTTGTAGTAAGGTTAATTTCCTTGTCAGGCATGACAAGCCTATTTTCTCTGTAGAAGTAGGTCAGTCCTGCAATTTGAAATGGATTTGGGAATTCATCTTCTTCCTCTTTGGATGAACGTTTTAAAATTGCCTGAATTCTTAACAATAGCTCTTCCATACTGAAGGGCTTGGTCATATAATCGTCAGCACCGATTGTAAAGCCTTTGATAATATCTTGCTTCATTGACTTTGCAGTCAAAAAAATGATGGGAGTGTCTTCATCAGTCGAGCGGATTTCTTTTGCTAATGTGAAGCCATCCTTTTTTGGCATCATTAGATCTAGGATACACAAGTCGAAAACATCTTTTTTGAATGCTATCCCACCTTCTTCTCCATCTCGTTTCAAAGTGGTATCGAAACCTTTTAATCCAAGATATTCACTAAGTATTTCACCAAGGTTTGGGTCATCTTCTACTATTAATAATTTAGGCTTCATTCGCTAATGGTATTGTAATTGAAAATTTACTTCCTTTACCGGGCTCACTGTCCACATGTATGCTTCCACCGTGCGCTTCAACTATTCTGTGCACGTATGCTAGGCCAAGTCCAAAGCCTTTCACGTCATGTACATTGCCTGTTGATACTCGATAAAATTTTTCGAAAATATGTTTTTGTTGCTCTCTTGACATGCCAATGCCTTTATCATGAATTGAAATGATAAAGTCTTCCTCATCCGAGGCAGTTCTCAAAGTAATATTTGGAGTTTCTGGAGAGTATTTATTTGCATTGTCAAGCAGGTTAAGAATAATATTTGTCAGATGCATTTCATCTCCGGTGACAAGATCATTTTCAGCTTTTTCAATCATATTCAACCTTCCTCCTCTCTGCTCCACTTGAATGGAAATATGTTCTGCTGCACTTTTCACCATGTCGCTCATTCGCAACGTTTCATGTTTTAGATTATAATCATTTCTATCTATTGCAGCTATCTGGAGAACTTTTTCTACTTGATCCCCCAGTCTCTTATTTTCTTCACCTATGACCTTGATATACTTTGTTCGAAGTTTGCTTTGCTCTATATCCTTATCATTCAATGCTTCTACTGCCAATGATACGGTCGCAATTGGCGTTTTTAATTCATGTGTCATATTATTGATAAAGTCATTTTTCATTTCGGACAATTTCTTTTGTCTTACAATTGTTCTAATACTGTATCCGAAACAAAAAAGTATTACCAATACAAGGAATCCGGAACTAACCATTGCTGACCATACTTTGCTCAGTAAATAGCCTTGTTTGCCCGGAAAATCAACGGTAATCAGACTGTCGTTTCTGTAGATGTCATTAGGAAAGAGAGAAGCCTTTAATTCACTTCTTTCTAGATCTTTTTGTTTTTCTAAATCAGATAAAATTAGGAATCGCTTCTGAAGCGGCTGCACCACACCGTATTCATATTCGATATCAATTCCTTTACGCAGTAATTCGCTTTGTAGAAGTGAATCAAGTTGTTGCGGATGAAAGCGAGACGCCAATGGTCTATTTGGACCCATCAGATCGTTCATCACATTAAAAGTCAGCTCATATCTCTTAGAGACTTTTGCAAGCTTGTTTTCCAATTGTTGAATTCTTACATCTCTTTCCTGAATCAATTGTTCAACAGTAGAACCAGGAGGGGGAGGGGTTTCTTCAAAAAAGAATTGATCAGCTACGCTTGAAAAATTCACAACAAATTCAAACCCTCCTTGATTTACAGTATCAGCAAAGTAAAACATCTGTTGATTGCCATTTTCAACTATTTTGATGTTTTCATTTCTGTTTGCTCCAGGGGGTGGAGGTTTTCTAAAATGATTATTTTGATCTTCTTGGTTTACCCGTGAGTTCAGGTATTGAAATTTTTGAAGTGCAGCAAAAGTTTCTTGTTTTTCAAGCTTGTTTGCTACTGTATTTAAAGCGTCTAGGACGTCTTTTTTGAAACGTTCTTCATTTGCAGCAACTAGCGAGTCTATCCAATAAAGTTGAAATGCAATAAGACCCATCATGGCAAATCCCATGAGCCCTATAATCCATCTTAAAGTCTTTCGCTTCATGATTCAAAAATACGACTAAGATGTGTCTACAGTTCCTGTTTAACCATTTTTAACAAGGATTAACGGCTGATTAACAGAGAGATACAAAGCCTATTCGTACTTTCGATTAGCATTTAGGACTATTAAAATTCAAAGGATATGAAATCAAAATCAACAATTCTAGCTTTAGCATTCTTGCTGTCAATGACCTATTCCTCGATAGCTCAAGATGATGACAATAAGATCGTGGTAGAAATAACCAAAGAGATTAATGGCGAAAAGAGGACTTTTAAAGGGGAGTACAACAGTACGGAAGAGATGAAAGCTGACCCGCAGTATCAGGAATTTGCTGGAGATGAAGATGGCTTTAACTTTTGGTTTGATGGTGATAGCGGAGCGGATGTCTTTCTTCACTTAGACCAATTAAAAAATCGCAACGGGTCTGGATTTAATTTTTTCCATGGAGACGATGATGAGGATGATAGTAACATTTTCTTTTTTAAAAACTTTGACGGTGATTCTTCGAACAGTTTTTTTGATATCCACCTAGATGGGATGGATTTAGAAGAGTATAAAGAAAAGATGAAGGAGCTAGGGATAGAAATGGATATGTTATTTGATAAGTTGGATGAGGCGAATAGTAGTAAGCGTTTTCAAGTCATTACTATGAAGCGAATTAAGATAACGGATGTGGGTGATGAATTTGGTAAAAAGGGAAGGGTAGATAAAAATGAAGAACTTGAGCTTGAAGATCTGGTTTTCTATCCTAACCCATCTCCTAATGGACGTTTTAAAGTAAGGTTTCAGCTACCTGAAGAAGGTGAGTTGAGCATCAAGGTGTCAAACTTGGAAGGTAAAGAGGTCTTCAGCAGATATTTTGAACGCTTTGGGGGTACTTATTCTGAGACTATAGACCTTTCTGGGCAGAAAGAAGGAATTTATTTGCTTGAAATAGCTCAAGGTAAGAATAGAGTGACAAAGAAGGTAGTGATTAAATAGGCTGAACAAAGTGCTGCCGGTTACTGGGTAATCGGCAGTTTAATTTATTCTTCAATGAGAAGTGTAAATCCTACGCCGTGATGGTTTCTAATCTCAAGACAGTTATCATCTTTTAAATACTTTCTAAGACGTGTTACAAAAACATCAAGACTCCTGCCTTTGAAGTAGTCATTCTCTCCCCAGATTTTTTCAAGAATGGTTTCGCGTTTAATCAACTCATTTTTATTGGCAATAAGTAACGCAAGCAGATTTGCTTCCATTTGAGTAAGTGATTGATTGTACTTCTGATAAGAATAAATCAGATTCTTGGGATCAAATGTTGAATTCCCAAATTGAACTAACTGAGAGGAAGTAATGTCAGAATTATTATTGACTCTTCTTAGGAAGACCTCGATTCTGTAGGTAAGTTCTTTGATTGAAAAAGGTTTAGTTACATAATCATCCCCTCCAATTTCAAATCCTAATAACCTGTCTTCTTCTTGGGATTTGGCTGTTAGAAAAATTATAGGCACAAGTTCATTCTTCTTTCTGATATTGGTTGCCAGCTCAAAACCATCCATTTTAGGCATCATTACATCTAGCAAGCAAATCTCAAAATCGGAACTACCAAAGGCTTCTAATGCTTGCGTGCCGTCTTGACACCATTTGACTGAGTGACCTAAGGATTCAAGATTATCTTGAACCATAAATCCTAGATTTTCGTCATCTTCTGCGAGTAAGATTTTAGCCATTTGGTAAAGTTATAGTGAAGGTGCTTCCCACATTGGGTGTTGAACTTAAAGCTATTTTTCCATGTAATTTTTTAATGGCTGATTGGACAATTTGAAGGCCTAGACCGAAACCTTTTTGGTTGTGTTGATTCTGAATTTCAGGTATTCTAAAAAATCTACTGAAAACTTTTTTGTGGTACTTTTCATCAATTCCGACACCATTATCTGATACTGAAATTGTAGTCTTTTTGGGGTCTTGTACTACCTTAAAACTGATTTCTTTTCCTCCATATTTTATTGCATTATCAACCAGATTTCTAAAGATATTTTCAAGTAATTTCTTATTTGATTGAATGGTTTTTTCGGAATTCCCTTCTACCGACCATTCGATCATTTGGGAGGAGTATTCACTTTTAAATTTATCTACGAGATCTCCAATAAATTCCTTTACCTCAACAGCTTCTTTTGTAAATGTAACCCGCGAGTCTAGTAACGATGAATGCAATATGTCTTCCACATTTTGTTGAAGTCGTGCTACCTCAGATTGTATAATTTTCACATACTTCGCATCTTTTTCTGCACCTCTGCTACCAAGCGATGAAGATGCCAATGATAAAGTTGAAAGTGGCGTTTTAAGCTCATGACTAACGTTATTAATAAAGTCTTTTTGAACTTCACTAAGTCTTTTCTGCCTGAGAATGACAAAAAGAGCGTAGCCAAAAAATACGATCACGACTAGTCTGATGAGCGTAGTAAATTTGCATAGATCGAACCCAGAAAATAACGTTTTTGATTTGTCGGGAAAATAAACACCAAAGTAATATTCTTCATCTTCCAAGACGGGAATTACGTCAACTCTTCTTTCGCCTTTTAAATCAACATTGTCTGCGTACACCATCTTATCATTGGCACAATCATAGACACCGTATTCAAAATCTTGTGAGATGGATCTTTTTTTAATTTCTGCGGAGATTAAATACTCAAGATTGGCAAGGTCAATGCGATCATTTGTTCGAACAATGAAGTAATTCCCAGCAACTTGCTCGATTGGATTAACAGTAGGAAAATCTTTGCCATTTGCTTCACAGAGTGATTCGACAACATTTCGAAGTGCGGTCTGAACGTTATGGTTAAATACTTGATCTTGCTGCTCAATTGCACGGTTAAGCCATACAACCTGAGTTCCTACGATTCCAAGTAGTGTAAATATTGCTAGAACAATTAAAGCTCGTATGTGAGCACTTTTCATGGGTTAAAATTACACTGTTAAGCGTTGATTTTTAGATGTTTAACAACTCGTTAACAATCATTATGAGCTTATTAACAGGTTTCTAAAACCGTCAAACACAGATTTGACTAAACTAAAATTAAAAAAATGAGAAAAGCGACTTTTATCGTAATGCTGGGGATTGCAGTAGCTGTAATTGCCGGTGTGTCTCCGTTAAAATGGAAGACTACCTACATTGATTTAGGTGAGGTTACTCAGAATGAATTGCAGAACCTAACTTTCGAGTTTACTAATATGTCAGGATCCTCTATTCAGATTTTGGAAGCCAAAGGTTCTTGCGGATGCACCAATGTGAGATTTCCAAAAGGTGAAATTAGGTCTGGGGAAACAGCGTCTATTACTGCTGATTTTAGGTCAGGAAGCTTAGGAGCATTCAAAAAGAACATAAGAATCAAGACCTCTGATTCAGATGGGTACACTTACTTGCACTTCAAAGGTCAAGTTGTGAAGTAACTTTCATCCCCCTTCCAAAGGGGGATTTTTTTTAAAAGAAAAATGTCATTGCAAAAGTTGGGAGGTTTTCATCTTCTCCAAATGCGTAATTGAGATTCAGGACTACCGTGTTGAGAGGACTAACCCAAATTCCAAATCCTTTTCCTTGATGCCATTCATCAGAGTTTTCACCATCTACCCAAACTCGACCAACATCGTGAAAGGCCACCAATCCAAATTGACCTGGGAATATATAGCTTCTGAAAGATGCAATCTTTAATCTTAGATCCAGGTTATGATAGAATGACGTTTGTCCATAGAAGCGTGTTCTTCTATAACCTCTTAGGTTGGTTCTACCACCAAGGATATTGGCATTGAAGAAGTCAAAATCATCGGAGGTTATGTGGGCAACACCAAGCCTATTACCTATTACTAATCTTGAAGGAAGTTTTGCCGTCAAGAAAAATGACCACTCTGCGCTAAGACGTGTGGTGCTTTCAGAAATGTCCGTTATAGCCTCCAAATGTTCAACTTCTGCTTTTGCAGTCATTCCCGCTTTTGGTAATACTTTGTTGTCTCGAGAATCAAAAGAAATTCCTGTGACGAATTTGTAATACTGATTAGGGTCAAAAACAGCTGGATCTGTTGTAGCATCTGATATAAATCGATTTGCTGTGTTCTCCACTTCGACAGATTTATAGCCTGTTCCAAAATAGAATTTAGCCTTTGCTCCCACATTTCTGGAAAGTCCAGCATCAACTTCAAATCGATCCATTCTTACTCTATAGTAATCTATATCATCATCATCTGGTGATACAAATTGATTTGATAGAAATTCAGTTTCATTCCCTACTCCAAAAAAGTTGTTCACAAAAAATGGTTCTTGCCAAAGCAGCTTTGTGTTTAGATCCCATTTGCCTAAAACATCTGTATAATCTCCTGAATAATTGAATTGGAAGGAACCCGTTGCAAATGCACCAATTGCTGTGAAAGTATGCTTAGCTGCGAAAGGTTCTTTTCGCCAACCGTTTTTAGTGTAAACAAAACCTGCTCCTAAGAAAATACCATCATCAGGGTTCAGTGCCCCGGTTATTAGCGGCATTAGGATGTCATATTTGAAGGCCTTTCTATCATACCGGTTGACCGCCGGGTCGTCACTAAGTTTGAGAATACCACGTGAATTACCTTCCACTTTGGTACTCTTCAATCTATCGTAGACTTTTAATTTAGAAAGCTTCTCATCGCCATTGCCATTGATGATGCGGTCTTTATCCGTACCTCCAATAATTCTTGTCTTTATTTTAGGGTTGTTGCCTCTTATTTCAAAGACATCTTCTCCATCCAAGCCGTAAAGTCTAATTTCCTTAGTTTCATCCGGTATGAAGAGACGCTCATATAGCACTTGTTCTGTTTCTCCATCTTTCTTTCTTTTTTTCACAATGACTTTGGTTTGTCCATCATCAAGGTGTTCGATAAGAAAGTATTCATGTTTATCTGAGCCAACAATTTCTACCTCTTTGGAAAGAAACAGATATAACTCTCTGGCGTAAGTTTCCATATTTCCTCTGCGCGCTTTCAGACCTGTGATTACTTTTTCACCAGTTAGTTCCTCTATTTGATCAGGCCATCCTGCAACAGCATTTTCGATGACTTGGTCTGTTAAATTCTTCTGTAGAAAGGCAATCTGTTCCATCCAATCAGACCAATCTGGCTCGTTCATAAAAGTACGATCAAAGAAACGTGCATTTTGGCTGATGCCTGGAGCCCAGTCAACTTCTTCATCAAATCCTTCAATCTTTGGCAATGCCCACTTACGAGCGGCGATTTTTGGAATGATTCCTTGATTCATGAAAAATGCCTGATCACGATCTCGAGGAATCGGACGATACATTTTGCCTTTATCTTCATCAAATTCGGCCCAGCGCCATTGATCATCATGTCTATCCCAATCCCCAATCCACATGTCGAAAAGTCTATTTCGGACCACAAACTTTTGATCTACTCTATTGTCATTGTCTTTCTTAAGCTTTTCTAAGACTTTAAGTGTGCCTTCAACATCATCAGCACCTCCAAAATGAGCATCCCCAGCTGCTTCGCCATTGGCCCTTTCTTCATAAAGCGCTAATGTGCCAGCAAAGGTTGTTTGAAATTGGCCTAAGCTTGGATCATCCGGTATGAATACTGGCTTTGGATTTGAGTGATAAATATTCGCTGCCTCTGCCAGGGGAGGAACAATGAATGCACCATATGGGTGAGAAGATGATATTTGATCTTCAACGATATCTTGTGCAAACGTTTTTTGAAGGGCTGGAGGAATCGCATTTTCAGGATATTTTTCAATCGATCTCAAGACATACTGTTTGCCATCCTTGGCTTCTAATCGTAGCGATTTTGTTTGCATACCGCCTCCTTTTTTCAATACTTTCAACCCTCCTTTTTCATTACTGATGTCCATTACGTCTACTTCAACA
Source organism: uncultured Roseivirgaceae bacterium (assembly GCA_964634415.1). Taxonomy (GTDB): domain Bacteria; phylum Bacteroidota; class Bacteroidia; order Cytophagales; family Cyclobacteriaceae; genus Ekhidna. The sequence continues at coordinate 8,267 of CAZWLS010000021.1, forward strand.
GGAGTACTCCAAACTTCACGATAGTTTTTCCCAAGCCAGGTATACTTGCCTTTGGTTCCTTCATATTTTTTGCTTGCGACGACCGTGATAGTACTGTCAGAAAAATCAACGGGCGTTTGTTCTGAAGTGCTTTCTTTTAGTTCTTTTTGATAGATATCTTTTTCGTATAATAAGCCACCATCAATTCCCCAGTATGCTACTGAAGCTTTGCCTGATTGATCCAAATCTAACACAGCAAAGCCTTGTTCTTTTTTCGCAAACAGGCTTCCCTTACCCTGCTTTACATGTGTGACTTTGGACCCTGATCCACTGACGATGAAGTGATGCCCTTCTTTTTGAAGAAATTGGAGTGAATGCTCATGGCCAGCAGCGTAAACTACATCTTCTGCTTCGTTCATTGCTGCAAGTATTTGCTTCATGATTGCGCGATATTTTGGATGTGTATTATCCTGAATATTCCCAATAAACCTTCTAAAAAATGGTTGAAGACTGCCTAAGATCGGCAGAGGTAAAAGTTGTTCTTTCAAGCTGAAATTGCCGTGATGTTCTCCATAGGTAAACATTGGATGATGGGCTGCAATAAGAATGTGCTTCCCAACATTCTTTTCTACGATTGACTTTAAATCAACCAAAGTTTCAATTGTGGATTTATTGCCACACTCACTTTGTTCGTCAGGTTTATCCCAGCTATGAAGAAAATACTGTGTATTCAAAATGATCAGCGTTGACTTATCGCTCATTGGAATTTCAATAGGTCCAGGGCATCCTCCAGTTGGCAACAGTACATCTTGTCCATCAAAATATTCGCGAATGAATACTTCCATCTCAAGTGCTCTTTCAAATCCATACTTTCTCCCTTGGGCCCAATCATGATTTCCTGGTATTATATAAGCTTTTCCAGGGAATGCTTTCATAACTTCCAATTGAGGAATAAGCTTTTTTTCTAATTCTATGCGCTCAGGATCTTCTTTGCCTGGCAATCCTTTGGGATATAGATTGTCTCCAAGAAATATTAGGAAGTCGTCACTAGTGGCTCCCTTAATTTTTTCCATTAACAGCGCTAAATTTTTATCAGGATTCTTGGGTTCTCCCGCATCACCGATAAGAAAGATCTTTTGTCCCCAAGTTATTGCTGGAAGCAACAAGAATATGATTAATAACTTCCGCATCAGTTATGATTTTTTCATTTTGAATTTAATAATATACCCTCTATCACCCTCACCCTCACTGCTAATAAACATGTCTCCATTAGGGGCAAAGCAAAGCCCTTCAGGTTGACCCAGTATTCTTGGGGAAACAGGATATGTAGCTTGAATTTCACCCTTACTATCTACTACTACAAGCATTTTACCGACCGATGAAAGTATGTACAGGTGGCCTGTAATAGGATGTGCTGCAATGGCGGATGGTTTGAATTTGATACGATCTTTTTCGTAGTTGAAAGATCGATTTTCCTCCCAAAATGTTTTTAGCTCATTAGGTCCTATGATAAACACTGGCTTTTCATTCAATTTCATATTGTCAATATCTACAGAATAGAAAGCTCTGCCATCATATTCGTTATCCTCAATCCCGGCCTTTTCTTTGCATGCAATCAGAAGTTGATTGGTTTTTGAGTCGTATCCTAAGCCTTCGGTATCGTTCTTCGAGCTTAGCTTGTTTTCAAATTTTATGGCTTTCGTTTGCTTGTTTTCACCATATGTAAATTGGAATAAATCACCATCACTTTTTAGAACGAATACTTCATCATTGACTAGTTCAATTCCTTCATAGTCTCCAGATTTATTGAAAGCAATAGAATGGATGATGTTCTTTTCCGAAATGTTGTATTCAAACATTTTTCCTGATTCATCATCAATGGCTAAGATGGTATTTGGTTTTTTGAACGATAATCCCGAAATCTCCTCCAGAACATATGGCATAAAGTACTTTTGGTTTGGGACTTTCAAGTTGTATGTAATGTCTACATGATCTGTTACCAAGAACAGACTGTCCGCACGCTGACCGAATGAAGGTGAAGTACAACTTTGATTAAAAGAAATCGCAAGTGCGAACAATAAAATGATAATAATGTTCTTTATGAAATGCATAGGTTGGTCTAAAATGTCAACGTTACAACACTAAATTGCTTAATTTTTGTTCTATTTTGTGTAGGATTAGGAAGAATGATGATTTCAAGTTCAATTATTACTGAGGTTAAAGATCATGCAATCAGCGTGCTATCGAAGCATTTGCCTGATAATATGACGTATCATTCGGTTAACCATACCATAGATGTTGTTGCTTCTGCAGAGGAGATTGCTGAAAAACAGGAACTTTCAACGGACGATAAAGAGGTCGTACAAATTGCTGCATGGTTTCATGATTTAGGCTATACGAGAGGTTGTGAGAATCATGAAAAAGATGGAGCTGAAATGGCTCGTGAATTTCTCAAGGAAAAAGACTATCCTGCAGACAAAATTGCAAAAGTTGAGGGATGCATTATGGCGACTCAAATGCCGCAAAATCCTCAGAATAACTTAGAGAAGATCCTCTGTGATGCTGATTTAATGCACCTGGCAGGTCGTGATTATTTTAAAAAGGCGGATCTGCTTCATAAAGAAATTGAAACGACTAAGCTTTGTAAAATATCAGAAAATGAATGGCTTCAGATGAACCAAGAATTTTTGGATAAGCATTGTTTTTTTACAGACTATGCAAAACAACATTACGAATCAGCAGTTAAGGAAAATTTAAAAAAGGTTCGAGACCGCCTTAAATCATGGAAGAAACCGAGAAAGTAGAAGAGCTAGAAGATAAAGTAACCAAGCTTAAAAAGAAGGTAAAAAAAGCTAAAGAGCTTACCCCTACACGAGGTATCGAAACAATGTTTCGAACTACTTCCAAAAATCATATGGAGCTCAGCGCTATAGCTGATAACAAGGCCAACATTATGATTTCAATTAATTCCATCATCTTGTCGGTGATGGTGTCTGTGTTGATACGAAAACTTGAAGAATATCCTCACATGACTATCCCTGCAATAGTACTTACGTTGGTTTGTCTTACTACCATCGTTTTTGCAGTGCTTGCCACTAGACCTAACGTGTCCAAAGGAAAGTTTGAGCATGAAGATATAATCAACAAAAAAGCCAACCTTTTATTCTTTGGAAATTTTCATAAAATGAAGCTTGAAGACTATCAGTGGGGAATGCAAGAGATGCTTAAAGATGCTGATTATCTCTACGGCAGTATGATCAAGGACATTTACTTCTTAGGGGCTGTATTGGGTAAAAAGTATCGGCTTTTAAGAATGAGCTATACGATCTTTATGTTCGGCTTTGTTTTGTCAATATTGGGTTTCATTGTGGCAGAACTTTTCTTTAAGTCACCTTATCCATATTGATCTCTTAGATACTTGAAAGTGTCCATCTGAGCCCTGATTTCTTTTTCTACTTTTGGACGTTGGTTTTCTATTTTCTTCGAAAGCCATACGCCTTTAATATCATCTTTCCATTGGTATTTAAGAATGGAAAGAATTTCTTGTTTCATCCTGTCTTCTAATATGGGAAAGCAAACCTCTATTCTACGATGCAGGTTTCTATTCATCCAATCTGCGGACCCTAGGTAAATTTCCTGTTGTCCATCATTATGAAAATAGAATACTCTTCCATGTTCAAGATATCTATCTACAATCCGCTTCACCTTCAAGGTCTTGTTTGGAACTAAGCAACAAATACTTCTTACTATCAACTTTACATCTACACCTTTCTTATCTGCTTCATAGAGTTTCTTAATAAGCGTAGTTTCTTGAAGATTATTAACCTTGACGATAATACGTGCTTCCTTACCCTCCTCAGCCAATTGAATCTCTCTATCAATCTTAGCTATAAAGGCCTCTATAGCTCCAAATTGTGAAACAATCAGATGGTTGAAGGGAGGAGGTGTATATCTGGTCAACAGGTGTTGAAAAACTTCTGAAAGCTCTTTTGTGAGAGCTGGGTTTTTAGACAATAACCCATGGTCACAATATATTTCAGATGTCTTCTCATTCAAATTTCCCGTTCCAAAAAATCCATACATTCGATCCTTTTTCTTCACCAAAGCCACCTTGGCATGCACCTTCAATCCAGGTAAACTGTAAATGATCTTTATACCAGCAGCTCTCATTTTTCGCGCCCATTCCAAATTGTTCTTTTCGTCAAAACGAGCCTTGACTTCCATAAAGACTGAGACTTTTTTACCATTCTTAGCGGCACTAATAAGTGCCTCTGCAATTATGGAATTTTTAGCCATTCGGTAGAAAGTAACATTTATCTCTACTACATCCGGATCAATAGCAGCTTCGTTAAAAAACTGTAAAACATGATCATAAGATTGGTACGGAAAATGAAGCAATCGATCTTGCTCTTCAATGCTCTTAAAAATCGAGCGGGACTCCAAAAGTTCTGAAACTGGTACTACCTCTGATTTTTCATATACAAGTCCTGGTTCCTTAATGTCAATTTGGAATAAATCATTGAGATTGTGATAGCGACCTCCCGTTATCATATCTTCTGCGTGTAATTCTAGCTTGACTGCCAATACATCGATGAGAGTTGTACTCATTTGACTGTCAAATAGAAATCTGGATGGAGTGCCTAAGTTTCTTTTTTGAATTTGCTTCTCTATTTTCTTCACCAAGTTTCCTTCGAATTCGTCATCTATTTGAAGATCGGAATCTTTGTTGAGCTTTATGGCATGTGAAGAGATGACTTTAGCTTGAGGAAAAAGTATGTCCAGGTGAATTCTAATAATATCGTCTAAGAAAATGTAATAAGTCTTATCTCGTATGCTAAGCGATGAAAATCTACTGAGGTGAGCGGTAGGAATATTAAGGACATACACATCACTATTTTTTAACTCTACGGTCAAGTATATAGCCTGATTGTCAAGAAAAAGCGGGTCTTCTTTTGTAATCTTTATAGGCCTAATAAAAGCTGAAACTTTTGTTTTAAAGTAGTGAAGTAAGTCTGGCTTAAGTTCTTCAGGTATCTCAGAAGTATCCATGCAAATGACATGATTCCTTTCTCGAAGCTGATGAATGATTCCCTTTAACGCTTCTCCATACTGATTCAGTTGCTTTTTTACCTCTTGGTGAATATTATCTAATAGCGCTTTAGCATCAAAGTCAATCTTCTTATTGATTTTCTTCTTATCTATTTGTTTAATATTTCGAATATTAGCAACTCGTACTCTGAAGAATTCATCGAGATTGGACGAATAGATGGCGATAAAGCGTAATCTCTCGAGCAATGGAACACGTTCATCCATTGCTTCCATAAGAACTCTATAATTGAAGGATAACCAGCTAAGGTCTCGGTCAAATAGCTTCACGATTACGCTAATTTTATTATTTCTATTTCTTGATCAATTCCCTTCAATTTAACATCTCCTAGCGAACTTCCATTTTTAGCTAGGTGCTTTATTTCACTATAAAAGTTAGATGATACTAGCCATGAACAATTGTATTCTTTAGTTAGCTGCTCGAGTCTCGCAGCAGTAATGACAGGTATTCCTGAAATAGAAAATTGCTGGCGCATACTATTTCCGATATTTCCTGCGATAATCTCTCCATTGTGAATGCCAATTCCAACCTTTATTTCATCGGACCATTCAGACTTATTCAATTGGCTAATCTTAGATAGGATATCTCTGGCTGCCTTAAACGCACTTTCTGGAGCATCCCCTTCTTCTGAGGCGAAAGATGCCATCAACCCATCACCCATGATTTGATTGATCATACCTCCATTATTATGAATGCAGTCCATGATTGGTCCAAAAAATCGATTTTGGAATGCATTAACATCTTCTGGAGACAGGCTTTGTACCCTTTGCGTGAAATTTCTAATGTCTAGGAAAAGCACAGATGCTTTTATCTTAAAACTCGCTCCTCCAGCTTCGGTAAGGGCCTGAACTACCTCTTTGGAGACCTGTTGGCTAAATAGTGATTCCATTTGATCTCGTTCCTCTTGAGTCTGGATTGAAATCGTAAGACGTTTGCTCAGCTCATTGGCTACCAATCCAGCACATACTCCTGCAATTAAGAACATGGTTGCTTTTGTATAAAATACGATAGAGGGCAGCATGTATGAAGTGTCATAGTTGTCAAACGTCCACAAGGTAATCATGGCGTATATCGTAGCTATTATTAAACCATTAAGAAAACTTAGCCAGAAGCTTAGGTGAAGTGCAGAAACTATGATAATAGGGAAGAATATGAAAATAAGTGGCGAGTCGAGGAATACGCCATTTTCTTCCCATTTAATTATAAAGAATAACCAAATGAATGGGATAACGGAATCTATTGTAATTGAATAATATTTATACCAGGCAGGCAGTGGCTTCTCGCAATTTGCAATTTTTCCTACCATCCATCTAGAGATTAATAGTAAAATGATGAAGCCGATTGATGTATATATCCCAAGCTTCATACTTCTTTCGTCAATAAATACTTCTGAAATAGTGGTAGGGAAGAAAGTGATATTCAGAAATAGCAGCAATAGGCCAAATAAAAGAACGCCAAGAAAGATCTCCAATCTTCTTTTTTCAGTTTTTACAATCTCAAGATCAATACATTCCTCTAAATCAAGCTGCATATGTTTGTTTTCCTTTTGATCAGATAAGCGTAATTTTATTATTACCCAATTAATAAGACAAAATCAGTATAGGTTAGTTCCTTGTATAGGATATATTCTTATGGACATACGTTTGTTATCGGAAGAGGATTTTACCCCATTGTATAACGCGTTTAAAATTGCGTTTACAAACAATGCTGTCGCATTTCAGCCCAGCAATGAAGAGTTTGATCATAGACTGCACTTCAAGTTATTTCTAGATAGAAGCATTTCTGCAGGAAGTTATGATGGTGAGGAAATGACTGGTTTTATTTTGCATACTTCTGGAATCTATCAAGGGATACCAACAGCGTATAACGGGGGAACTGGGGTTCTGCCAGGTTTTAGAAATCAAAAAACTGCTGAAAATATCTATGAGTTTCTGATTCCTAAGATTCAGCAAAAGTTTCTTGCGAGAATACTTCTTGAAGTGGTTGAGACGAACAAAAACGCGATAGCACTATATGAAAAGATTGGATTTACGTTTAAAAGACGATTCAAATGCTATAAACAGTTGAACCCGTTTAAAATGGAATCAAGAATAGCTATTGAGGAAGGATCGATTGCTGACGTTAATTTCAACTTTAATGACTTTGAGCCATCTTTTATTGACAGCTCAGATCACTTGAAGAAAGGAAATGAAAAAGTTATTGTTTCGAAAGATGGTGATGCCGTCACTGGATATGTAATCTTTCAACCTCACTTGGCGCGTATATCTCAGTTGGCGGTAGATCGTATCCACAGGCAAAATGGAGTTGGAGAAGCACTGCTTAGTCATTTACAAAGCCTTGTAGATAGACCGCTTACCATAATGAACATTCCTGAAGATGAGTTTGGCTTTGACAAATTTCTTAGTAGATGTGGCTTTGAAAATCAAGTCAATCAATATGAGATGGAATTAATAATTTAGGCCGATGCTTTTCTCACATCTCAAAGACGTAACTGGCGGTCGGATTCATCTTACTGAAGATATTGACATAACCCATTTTTCAGTAGATACACGAACGATGTTAGGAAATAAGGGAGAGGTGTTTATCGCTATTAAAGGGAAAAGAGATGGGCACGACTATGTTCGCGCAGCAATAGAAAAAGGAGTAAAAAATTTTATTGTTAGCAAAGAACTAGGGCTAGAAGGAGTAAACCAGCTGATAGTACAGGATACCGTTCTTTCGTTTCAGAAGATTGCGTTGCATCATAGAAACTTATTTGCAATACCTGTCGTCGGCATTACGGGGAGCAATGGAAAAACTACCGTAAAAGAATGGCTTTCTACTATTCTATCCCAGGGACGATATGTGGTAAAAAGTCCTAAAAGCTACAATTCACAAATAGGAGTGCCTCTTTCTGTTTTGGAATTAGGACAGCAGCATGAAATAGGTGTTTTTGAAGCTGGAATTTCTAAGGTTGGAGAGATGACAAACCTCCAGAATGTTATTAAACCCACATTTGGAATATTTACCAATCTTGGAGAAGCCCATGATGACGGCTTTGATTCAATGGAGCAAAAGCTAAATGAAAAACTCAACTTGTTTAGTGATTGTGAGAAGGTGATTTGCAACAATGAAAGTTTGTATTATGACCAAATTCAAAAGAGGTTAGGCCCGAAACTTATTACTTGGGGAAGTAAGGAAGCCAATTACTCGGTTTACAATGATAGCGGTATCATAAACGTAGGTCGCCGAGGGTTTGAAACCACCTTTAATGATTCTACGCAGCTTGAAAATCTAACTCATTGCATTGTGAGTGCACTTGAATTAGGACTGGACCCTGAAGAAATTCAATCTGGTTTAAATCTAGTAGAAGGTGTAGCAATGCGTCTTGAGCTCAAGAAAGGAATTAATGGTTGTTATATCCTAGATGATACATATAACAACGACGAGGCTGGTCTTCGTGTGGCCATAGACTATCTAGAATCACACAGGCAGAATGATAAACGTACATTGATACTTTCTGATATTCTTCACTCAGCAAAGTCAGACAAAGATCTATATGATACTATCAACCAAATGATAGTAGGCCGTGGCTTTAGCCGGCTTATTGGGGTTGGGGCCAGGGTTTCATCAAATGCTGACTCTTTCTCAATACCAAGCAATTTTTATGAAAGCACTGAAGATTTATTAAGTCAAATGCCGGAATTCAATGAAGAAATGGTCTTAGTTAAAGGCGCTAGAAATTTTGAGTTGGAAAGAGTTGTTCAAAGAATAGAGGAGAAAAGTCACGGCACCATATTAGAAGTAAATTTTGAGGCACTACAGCATAACTTATCTCAATATCAGTCATTGCTTAATGGGAAGACACAACTAATGGTCATGGTAAAAGCTAATGCCTATGGTGCGGGTCTTTTGGAAGTTGCGAATTTCATGCAACATCAACAAGTGGATATGCTAGGTGTTGCTTACGTGGATGAAGCAATCCAGCTCAGAAAGAATGGAATTTCGATTCCAATCATGATCATGAATCCATACATTGAAAGCTTCGATCAATTCGAAAGATATGATTTACAGGCGGAGATTTTTAGCATTACCCACTTTAAACGAATGCTTCGCGATACCGTCCGACGGCCAGGCATTCACCTGAAAATAGACACGGGAATGCACAGGTTGGGTTTCAAGCCGGATGAGCTTGATGATTTAATTAAACTTCTAGAATCAAATCGTGATGTCAAGGTAGAGGGAATTTTTACTCACTTTTCAAGTGCAGAACAAACTGATGAAGATGAGTTCACGATCAGACAGGCAGAGCTTTTTGAAGCCGCTTATGATAGGTTGTCCCATGTGCTTGGGTATAATCCTTTGAAGCATGCTTGCAACTCTGCCGGTATCGTAAGATGGCCACAATATCACTTTGATATGGTTAGGTTGGGAATTGGTTTACATGGATTTGATCCTGCTGAAAGTCTAAAGTTGAGGTATCCAAGTCAATTGAAAACCATCATATCTCAAATTCAGCATTTGGATAAGGGCGCAACCGTAGGATATTCTAGAAAAGGACTAATTACTAGACCGAGTAGAATAGCAATACTTCCAATTGGTTATGAGGACGGGTACTCAAGGATATTTGGCAATGGTAGGGCAAGCGTTGCTGTTGGTGGTAATTTATGCCATACGGTTGGCAACGTATGCATGGATATGATAATGGTAGATGTAACGGATACAGACGCAAAAGAAGGAGATGAGGTAACGGTGTTCGGGACTAACCCGACAATAAAGGATTTGGCAAAGATCTCTTCTACGATGCCCTATGAGATATTGACTAATGTGAGTAGTCGAGTTAAGCGAATATTTATATCCGAATAGGATATTTAACCCCCACAGCCAAGAAATTTCTTGAAATCAATATTTTCTGGGAAACCACCATCCTCATTTTCGTTCTCATTGTTTTCTTCTGATTGTGCTTTCTGTTTTTCTAATTCCTTTTCTTTATTGTCCATATCTAAATTTACTTATGTCATAATTAATTCTCTGAAGCATGACTGGACTATCTTTGCACCATGCCTGAAAAAGACATTACTGACCTAAAAATAGGCGTTCTTGGAGGTGGCCAACTTGGCCGAATGATGATCCAATCTGCCATTAACTATAACCTAGATATCTCTATTTTAGATCCCGATGAAAACGCTCCATGTGCTCATTTGGTTAAAAACTTCACTGTAGGTAAGCTTACCGACGAAGAACTGGTTTATGACTGGGGAAAGAATTTTGACCTGATAACAATCGAGATAGAGAATGTTAGCGTTGCAGCTTTGAAGAGACTTCAAACTGAAGGTGTCCGAGTATTTCCGCAGCCAGAAATTATTGAGTTGATTCAGGACAAGAGAAAGCAGAAAACCTTTTATAAGGCGAATCGCATTCCTACATCAGATTTTGTTCTGACTGAAAATGCATCTGATGTTGCTTCAAATAAAGACATGCTTCCCGCGGTTAATAAGCTTGGAACAGAGGGATATGACGGAAGAGGTGTGCAAATGATAAGAACAGAGGCAGATTTAGAGAAGGCATTTGATAAGCCAGGATTACTTGAAAAATTGGTTGATTTTGATAAGGAGCTAAGTGTTGTTGTTGCTCGAAATTTAAACGGGGAAATGGATTGTTTTCCTGTTGTGGAGCTTTCTTATCACCCGGAACAAAATTTGGTTGAGTTTCTTTTTGCTCCAGCTCAAATTTCAAAGGAAGCTGAAGATAAAGCTTATGCATTAGCTAAAGATGTTATTGAAAAGTTAGATATGGTTGGTTTGTTGGCTGTTGAAATGTTTCTGACTAAAGATGGTGACGTTTTGGTTAACGAAGTGGCACCTCGAACCCATAATTCAGGCCATCATACAATTGAAGCAAATACAACTTCTCAGTTCGAACAGCATCTTCGAGCTGTTATGAATTTGCCATTGGGCTCGACTCAACTCATTACTCCAGCAGCGATGGTGAACTTGCTAGGTGAAGATGGTTTTACAGGAAACGCCAGATATGAAGGCATGGAAGACTGTATGAAGATGAATGGTGTTTATGTGCATCTTTATGGAAAGAAATTAACTAAACCTTTCAGAAAAATGGGGCATGTGACAATCACTGATGAGTCAATTGAAGAATTAAAGAGTAAGGCTCGAAAAGTAAAGGAAACATTAAAAGTAAAAGCATAATGGCGGCATCTAAAGTAGGAATTATCATGGGTAGTAAATCTGATCTACCAGTAATGCAACAGGCTGCAGACGTACTTACTGAATTAGGCGTGGAATTTGAGTTGACCATTGTTTCTGCTCATCGGACTCCACATCGGATGTTAGCGTACGCGGAATCTGCTCGAGAGAATGGTTTGAATGTAATCATTGCTGGAGCTGGTGGGGCAGCACACCTTCCTGGAATGGTGGCATCTTTAACTACTCTCCCCGTAATAGGTGTACCTGTCAAGTCAAGTAATTCAATTGATGGTTGGGATTCTGTACTGTCTATTCTACAGATGCCAGGAGGTATTCCCGTGGCGACTGTGGCGCTAGATGGTGCTAAGAATGCCGGAATTTTAGCAGCAGAAATAATCGGATCTACTGATGATGCAATCGCATCCAATCTTCAAAAATATAAAGATGGTCTCAGGGACAAGGTGATGGAAACTGTAAAAGAAGTAGAGGAGTAATTACTCAGTCTTAACTTCTTCTTCAATTGCTTCAGGCTCTTCATCTTTCGGAAAAATCAGTGATAATACGATGGCGAGTACTAGCGCACCAATGATTATGCTGAACGAAAGAAAGATTGGCACATGAAGATCGATTATCTCGGCTAACATTTTAGCACCGATAAAAATCAACACTATGGAGAGTCCTTTTTGTAGTAAATAGAATTTATCCAAAACATTTGCGAGCAAGAAAAACATAGCTCTTAATCCCATTACTGCAAAAATGTTTGAGGTATAGATCACAAACTCGTTTTGGGTAATTGCGAATGCGGCTGGAATTGAATCTACTGCGAAGATCAAATCTGTTGATTCAATAAGTATAATCACCAAGAAAAGAGGAGTGAAAAGGAGTTTGCCATTTTCACGAATCCAAAATTTTCCTCCTTTATCAGTAGTGCTCATAGGAAGAACTTTCTTAGCAGCCTTTAGCAATGGATTTTTTTCGGGCTCTATCTCCATGTCATCTTCCTCGCTGAAAAGCTTAATTCCGGAGTACACCAGAAAGATGCCGAATACGTAAAGTATCCAATGAAATTCAGCAATTAATAGAGCCCCTACAAAAATGAAAACGGCTCTAAAAACAATTGCTCCCAATATGCCCCAGAAAAGTATGTTATGATAGTACTCTTCTTTTACATTGAAGTATCGGAGAATCAAGAGAATTACAAAAATGTTGTCGACTGAAAGTGCTTTTTCAGTGACGTATGCAGAGAAAAATTCTAAAGTGGCACCTGGTCCCTCACCATAAAAATATATGAGTGCACCATATGCGCATGATACAAGTACCCAAAAAATGGATTGCTGAAGTGCTTCTTTTTGAGATACCTTTTGATGTTTTTTATGAAATACTCCTAAGTCAACAATCAGGAATAGAATAATAACCACCCCGAATACTCCAAAAAGCATTCCTTCGTTTTGTCCTCCGAATATATTAAGCAGCATTATTAAGGCGATGTTAAATGATCAGGGTAAATCAAATTAATTAATTAACCGCAAATAAAGAAAAATTTATCCGATATAGAACTATTCAAGTACCTCAGTTTCAGTGACCCTTGAAGAAGATAAACCATATTATTATTAGTACGGGGAGCAAAATCGGGATCGAGTACTTGATGATATAAGAAAAGAATGAAGGCATTTTAATACCTACTTGCTCGGCAATTGATTTGACCATAAAATTTGGCCCGTTTCCAATATACGTGAAGGCTCCAAAAAATACTGCTCCTAGTGATATAGCCATCAAGTCAAGTAATGAGTCTTTATACTCATTGTTAGCAAAAGCAATTACTTCCTGCATTTTATTGACGTCAGCACCAACACTAGCCATTGAAGCCGTTAAAAAATTGACATAAGTCGGTGCATTATCCAAAAATCCACTTAGAACACCAGTTCCCCAATATAAAGTGCTTGGGCCTATGAGCTTTGTTCCCTGCGGAGACTGGGCAAACTCGCTAACCAATTCTAAGGCAGGCATCATAGTAAAGAAAATGCCAATAAATAGGAATGCAACCTCTCTGATAGGTTCAAAGCTGAACTCATTTCCTTGAATGGCTTGCAGATCGGAAAAATGATAGGAGCCAAGTGCTGCAAGGAGCATGATTATTTCTCTTAGATAAGAGAATTTTTGACCTTCATAAACAATCCCTGGAACCCACTCAAATACATTAGGGTCTAGGAATACAGCAGCAACCACGATAGCTAGCCATATGAAATTTCTTTTCCCTTTGAGTGAAATAGTTCCAGAAGGAGGCACCTCTTCTTCTTCATCTCCGCGCATAAGCGCATAATTGCTTTTATTCCTTATGTCAAATAGATAAAAGAACACCAGTAACAAAATACAAGCTATGGCCCAAGGGACAAGGTTGTGAATCACCGTCCATTCGAATGGAATACCTTTTAGGAAGCCAAGGAAAAGAGGAGGATCTCCAATAGGTGTAAGCGAGCCTCCCACATTACTTACAATGAAGATGAAAAATACGATGTGATATGGCTTTATTCGATTTTTATTTAATCGAATAAATGGTCGTATTAAAAGCATCGAAGCGCCAGTAGTACCTATTATGTTCGCTATTACAGCACCTATTGCCAATATTATCAGATTAGTGAGGGGTTTTGCTTCTTTGTCCACTATGATGAGTATTCCTCCAGAAGCAACAAACAAACCAGTTAAAAGAGCGATAAACTGGATATACTCTGCAGCTGAATGCACTGGACTGTGCTGATTATGTAGGAAGAATAAATAGTATGTGCAGACCAGAAAAGCCAGGATTATCGCAATAACGGGGTAGCTTTTATGCCAAAAGTGTGGATAAAATAGAGGCCCCGTAGCGATCATTACCAGAAGGAGCACGAAAGGTATCACACTCCAAACAGCTGGTTTTTCCGAAGAATGGGCGTTTTCATCGCTATGATGATCAATTGATTGATGTGTCTCTTGCTCCTCCTGTACAGGCGTATCGTTGGCGTAAGACACCACGATTACGGTCATTAACAAAATGGCAACAAGGATTCTCCCGATCATTAGGCGATACTGATTTATACTAAAGATATCATTAGCTCAGACAAAAACAAACCTACTACTAATCAAACAAGCTTATTTAATGAAATAGTAAAAGCGGTCTCAGCCAAATTTACACGGCTATTATTTTGGTTATGGACCTCTTGAAGTGCATTACCGATGGTTGTTGAACAATCATTAAATATATCTGCATCAGTCAGAACTTCATCTTTATCTGGATCCATTAAAAAGGCAAATGTCCTAGCCATACCGCAGTTTGCTATGAAATCTGGCAAAAGAGAGACCTTCTTATCAACGAACTCCGCAATTGGACCGTAAAAAATTTCTTCATCTCTAAATGGAACATTAGCACCACATGAAACAACTTCAAGATTATTGTTGATCATTGATTCTGCCTGATCTTGAGTTACTAATCTTGATGCTGCTGCTGGAATAAAAATTTCAGCGCCCATAGACCATATCTCTTCATTAATCTTGTCAAAAGGAATCAAGTTATCTGCAACAAGTTTATTTCCATCCTTGTCGTGAAATAGTTGTTTGATTTCATCAAGGGTAAAACCTTCGGTTTTCATAAGTCCTCCAACCTTATCAATTATACCTACAACTTTAACACCATATTTAGCAAGATTCAACCGTCGTATTTCCTTGCCACTGTTCACCCCAATGCTGTAATTTCCTGCGGGAGCCTTCTTCGTGGGACGCAGAGATCTCACTGCCGAACGGCTGCTCCATTACCCGCCGCACAACTGGCCCAGACATAGGTTGCAAAGCGGTGGTCATGTTCTTGACGATGTGCATCGAAAGCTGAGCGTCGAACAGTCGGTACTTCAAGTCTCCCACGGTC
>CAZWLS010000022.1:0-11657 GCA_964634415.1 uncultured Roseivirgaceae bacterium
GGATTATTTTTTGACAAAAACGGAGAAGAATCAAAATTTCAGGAGAGAAATGGCAGTATTTCATTGCCAACGATATTCCGGCTGTCCGCTTACTTCGTGCCGCTTTCCATCCGGTCTAGGTTGCGAAGGGGTTTACTCCGACTCCAAATACAACAATTTATATTGTTTCGTGAAGACAAGAACCATGGTGGAGGAATGTTACATGAAGACAAGAACCATAGCGGAGGAGAAAATGGTTCAATCGATTAGTTACTCTTCTTCATCATTGTCATACCTGCTTTTGATCAATCTGACAATCATTAGTAATATAAATACGACTACTACAGCAATAATTAAGGTAGTTCTAGCATCCTCATGTGTCACCGTTGTTTCACCTGAATCAATGATTTGATATAGAATAAAACCAAGAACAAGGTAGAGAACGTATCTGGAGGATTTTTTCATAAAGTGAAAGTAAGCAACACCAGTCTAATTAGACCGGTGTTTTAATATTCATTTGATCACACCAGAAACTGACCTATTCAGTTGATAGAATGTAATTGTATCAGATGAAATAGTTATTGTTGATGATTCTTCCCCATAAGGCAATCCATCTAGATAAAATTTGCCTTCGTTGGTTGGATATGCTAACATCGGCGTCTCTTTATCCAATTCTAAAAAGCCATTTTCAAATAGTCCCATCAGCTTTCCTTTTGAATCAAAATAAGTGATCAGATCCATATTCCTTTCAGTACCTTTTACACGAATGAGACCATATCCATCTTCTACGTAGTATGGAATAAAAGATACTGCCTCTCCTACTTTCTTCTTTAGCATTCGCATCACTATAGACATCATGCCAGAGTACATTACAAATTTCATTTCTCCATCACAATGCTTAGCTAAACTCCAATACTTAGACTTCTCCAAATATCTTGCTATATCTATCATGGTGCATTCTTGTTCATTATCTCCAGCTAAAGGAGTGTTCGTAACAAGCCTTGAAGGGAAACTCTTATCCGCTTTAATACTCAGCAAAGAGTCATGTTTTTTTACATGAACATTCGGTCCATTCGATAATTTATATTCAGCATTTAAAGAAGAATGCGGTTGATATTTTGGTAGCATTGTTACTTCTTCATTGGAAAGTACTGCCCATATTTCTTTAGTCCATTCACCAACGTATTCAGCGCTTTTCCAGAACTTATAAATGTCGTCAAACTCGAAACTTCGGTTGGTTAGTATGACTACAGTTTCCCTTGTCTTAGGATTGAAACTTAACATACTGATGAAACCGGCGTTTCCACCATCATGCTGAATTATGTCAGTCCCTTTTGGATACTGCCACCCATATCCATAACCAACATTGACATGACTCTTAAGAAAGAGCCTTCTTAGCTCATCATCAAGAAACTCTGTACTATTAATTACCTCTACCCATTTGGCGAGATCTACGACAGTTGAATAAACACCACCACTCCCTTGAAACCAGGATACATGATACTGAGGTGCCGAAGCTTGAAGATCATTTCGGTAACCATAGTATGGAGTAGCACAAGCTCCAAAAGAGGGTTTACCAACACTGGTATTTATCAAGCCATACCTACTAAAGATCTCTGTTTCCATGAACTCGCTATATGACTTACCTGATACCTTTTCAATAATTGCGGATAGTAACATATATCCAGAATTACTGTAACTAAACTCTTCCCCTGGCGAAAAAAGCAACTTAGCGTCTTTAAACTTATTTACGAGCTGTTCGAAAAGAATTGGTTCTTCCTCGGGAAGAAAAAGGTCAATGCCCTGTTCAGTTTGGTAAGGACTTGGTATTCCACTAGTATGAGTCAGTAAGTGATGAATAGTCACTTTAGACCACTTTTTAGAGGCCAAATTTCCTAAATATGTATTTATGGGGCTATTAATGGAAAGATTTTCTTCTTTTACTAATTGCAGAACTGCTGCTGCAGTAAACTGCTTGGTTATAGATCCGATATCGAACCGCGTTTGTGAGGTGTTCTTGTTGATACCGTCTGAAGTCCCATAACATCCCTGGAAGAATATGCTATCCGACCGCTTTACTAGAATGACACCATTCAAATGTTGGTATTGAGCCTCTCGTTTAAACTTTTCTGCTAGCTGTCCCTTAGCATTGATAGCCAATATGAGTAAAATAAATAGACACGGAGTTTTCATGTTTTTGAGTTTTTTCATTTTAAATTTTCCCAA
Source organism: uncultured Roseivirgaceae bacterium (assembly GCA_964634415.1). Classification (GTDB taxonomy): domain Bacteria; phylum Bacteroidota; class Bacteroidia; order Cytophagales; family Cyclobacteriaceae; genus Ekhidna. Next base: position 2,206 of record CAZWLS010000022.1, read on the forward strand.
AGGATTAGTGAAAAAACTGCCTGGTTGTATCGGCTGTGACGAACGACAGAATTATGTATATGATCAGCAAAAATTAAAATGAAGTACTTTTTCAGCTTATGGAAAGGAATCAATTCCAAGAACAAAATAGTTCATATTTTAAGTTGGCTTACTGGACTCATTTTAATTAATATTCCATCCTTTGAAACAACACTAGGGCTGTTCCATTCTGATGATTACTCATTATTTATTCCCAGCATTTATGGAACATTTTTCAACATGGTGCTCTTTTATGGCTCCGCTCACCTATTAAGTCTCTTCCTTAAAAAAAACACTAAGTTATTTTGGAAGCAGTCAATACTACTTTTTGTGAAGCTAGGCTTGCTTGAAGCTTTCCTAGACATCGTCTTCTACTATTGGTTTTATTCAAGAATGAACACCTTCCTTTTATGGGAAATATTCATAGGAACCGTATTAATGAACGGCGTATTCTTCTACCTACCCTCTTTTGTTTATGGGTTTATTCTTGAATGGCAGGAAAGTTCGCCTAAAGAGAAAAGTGAAAGAATCCAGATCAAAAGTGGAATCAACTCATTTCAAACCAAGCTCAATGAAATATATCTTATTGAAAGCGAGGGAAATTATTGTACTTATACTACTGCAAGTCAATCGATTGTAGTCAGAAAAAGTCTATCTCAAATTGAAAAAGACCTACCCTCACAATTCGTTCGATGCCATAAATCTTATATTATCAACACGGAATTGGTAGACAAAATATCCTACAGTGAGGTAACTATCAAAAGCATAAATGTCCCGATTGGAAGAAAATATAGAGATGACGTAAAATCTATTTTAAATAGTTAATACTAACGGTGGCCAACTCTGAATTGGGGAATTTAGAATGATGCTTAGGATCAATCCTTAGACCTGTCTCTTCAACAACTTTATTGAAGCTATCAATTTCAAGGATGTACTGATCAGAAAATCCATGAGTTGCTTCGTATGCAGTACTTGCAGTTTTACCAAGATTCGAGCGTGTCAGTTCTGCGTTCAATCCATGCAGCTCTATTATTATCAATCCAAACTTGCTAATGTATGGCTTCCACTTGCTTAAATGTGCTTTAAGGTTCGCCTCCACTTGATTATTACTCAAAAGTTTTCCTTTCGAGGCAAAAGCACCTGTTGATAAACTTGTATTCGTAAGGGCCTCCTCTTCTTCACCCCACATCCTATTATGATCCAAAAATGTTCTGACATTGAGCAAGTCACTGAGATTCATATCATAATCTTCCTTAAGATCGTCATCTAGCCGTTTGGGATTACCTATATCTCCCCAAATCACCTTAGCCCAGACATCAGCATTTATCAGATTGGCTCTGGTTACTTTTAATGCTGCAGCGTTATAATCCGCCCCAACCAAAAACAAAGGATATTCTTCCAACATCTTCCCCCTTTTGGTTTTATGAAAGACTACATCGAAGATATGAATCAGAAATGCTCCATTGCCACACCCCATATCTAAAATTCCCTTTGGCTGCTCCGTTATCGGCCTATTGAATAAATCAATAATTATGTCATCAACTTTTTCAAAGTATGCTACATGAGCACCACCACTGCCCCAAACATTCATTTCACGGTCCACACCTTTTTCTTTTTCTCCCTCCTCAACTTTTAAGATCTCTGGATTTTCAAATATGAGCTGATCTAGGTTTCTGAATGTTGGTATGTAGGAAACGGTGACTCCATAAGCAGAAGATCGCTTGGCAAAAAAGAGTCCCTTCTCTGTGAATTTATAGGTGCTAGTCTTTTTCTCAAACCACCCCAAATAGGTGAAAAAATCAAGGATTTGCTCGAAACTTTCAGGATCTTGATGATACTCCGCCGGACTAAAGCTCATTTCCATGAAGTACTTATGAAACATCCCTCCCATTCCTAGTTGTACCGTACTAGGTCCGACAAGTACGCCTTCAATATGCTTTAAAATTTGATTCTGAATTACATTCTCGTCTTCATCAGATGATAGTGAGAAATATCCATTCGTATATTTTTTTGCAATCCTATTCCAAACCTCGAAAGGTTCTTTTTCAAATTTTCGAGGATGAAATTGACCGGAAAATTTCATTAACTCTACTACTTCTGAATAGTATTCAGCATGCGAAAATGCGTACTGACTTGATTTATTGGTGGCGATTGTTATCTCATTGGACTCGTTGTCCACCTTATATTCCAACCACCCCTGAGATGCAAGCAATCGAATGGCTACATTGAGGTATCCCGTATTTGCATGAAAATGCTCACTTAATTCAATCAAATTGACTGATTTCTTTTCCAAAAGAAAATCGAACACTCCTTTGGCATTAAGCTCGAATACAACAGCTGCTACTCCTATCCCATCCAGGTGTCGAAATAGCTCTGCTCTGTATGCGGCATTTCTTTGTTTTACTGATTCCATCGCAAAGTTTAAACACAGAAATTTATCTTAATTCTTGAACTTCTCAATCAATATTTATTTAAGTACTTCTAGGCTAATTGCTATTGGCTAATTTTGCGGATCAATTTGATCAATTATGACGCTGGAGCAGGAAATAGGAAGACGTAGAACTTTTGGAATCATCGCCCACCCGGATGCTGGTAAAACTACATTGACGGAAAAGCTACTCTTATTTGGAGGAGCGATTCAAACAGCGGGAGCAGTAAAATCCAACAAGATCGATATGGGCACCCGTTCCGACTGGATGGATATCGAAAAGCAGAGAGGTATATCAGTAGCTACTTCAGTAATGGGTTTTGAATACAAGGAGCTTAAAATCAACATCCTGGATACTCCAGGTCACAAGGATTTTGCAGAAGATACGTATCGAACGCTTACAGCAGTAGATAGCGTGATAATGGTAATCGACTGTGTTAAGGGCGTAGAGGAGCAAACAGAAAAGCTCATGGAGGTGTGTCGAATGAGGAATACGCCAGTGATTTGTTTTATCAACAAACTAGATCGAGAAGGACAAGATGCTTTTTCTCTATTGGATGAGATTGAGGAAAAATTAGACATCAAAGTTCGTCCCATGAGCTGGCCTATTGGTATGGGCAAAACACTAAGAGGAGTTTATAATATTTATGAAAACAATGTCAACCTCTATGAGCCAAACAAGCAAAAGCGAGTAGATGAGGTTGTTGAAATTAATGGTGTAGATGATCCAGAACTGGACAAGCACCTGCCTGAGTCGTTGGTAAATGAACTTAGAGAAGAAATTGAATTAGTGAACGGTGTCTACGATGAATTTGACGAGGAGACCTATCGAAAAGGAGAAGTAGCTCCCGTTTTCTTTGGCAGTGCTGTTAACAATTTTGGTGTTCGAGAATTGCTCGATTGTTTCACTCAGATTGCGCCTTCTCCAAAATCTCGTGAAACGGAAGCAAGAGAGATCAAGCCTGACGAGAAGAAATTTTCAGGATTCATCTTTAAGATTCACGCCAACATGGATCCGAAGCATAGAAATAGGATTGCGTTTGTTCGAGTTTGCTCTGGCAAATTTGAGCGAGGGAGCAACTATTACCACGTCCGCCAAGACAAGCAAATTCGATTTTCGAACGCAACCGCTTTCATGGCACAACAAAAAGAGACTGTAGAGGAAGCATTCCCTGGTGACATTGTTGGACTTTATGACACTGGAAACTTAAAAATTGGAGATACGCTGAGCGAAGGAGAAAAAGGCCTGTACAAAGGAATACCTTCCTTTTCTCCCGAGATGTTCAGAGAAGTTATCAACATGGATGCAATGAAGTCCAAGCAACTGGAGAAAGGACTTAACCAGCTAATGGATGAAGGACTTGCTCAGCTATTTACTTTCGAACTTGGTTCCAGAAAGGTGGTCGGAACTGTTGGAGCACTTCAATTTGAAGTATTGCAGCATCGTCTTTTGAATGAATACAGTGCCAATGCAAAGTTTGAACCAGTAAACATTTATAAAGCATGCTGGATAAGTGCAGAAGATCCTGCCAAATTGGATGCATTCATAAAAGACAAGCAAAGACATATTGCCAAAGACAAAGAAGGCAAATTAGTTTTCATGGCAGAATCAAAGGCATGGTTGCAAATGGTACAGGATAACTTCCCAGATATTGAATTCCACTTTATCAGTGAATTCTAACCGTCCTGAAATACAAATATTCTCACATGAATAAAAAGAGTATAATATGGTATTTAACATCCTTGGTTATCTCTTTTCTTGCATCCTTAATCCTTCTGTTAATCCTCTTCTTGATTAATGACGCCTCCGTAAATGATTTCTGGGAAAGGTTGCCATCTATAACGTCACAATTTATTAGGACACCACTTTTTTGGATCTTAATATCTCTCCCATATTTTACAATCAGACTGTTCAAATTTTGGATCCTGGGATTTAAGGAAGGTGGATTTAAAAAATTTATTACAAGATTTAGCTATTCGTTTATCCTCCCATCATCAATAATTCTTCTTTTAGTTAGATGGTCAATCTGGCATCAAAATAGTGAGAAGTTTGACTATGATTGGGATGACACTTCTTTCAACTTGAGTGATAGTAGTCGACAGTTTCATCTTCAAGATGAAAAAATAAGAGGTATGCATGTTTTCGGAAAGTTGGATTCTACCAACCTCAAAAAACTGCTCCCTGCTAATATTGAGCATATCGTACTCGTACCTTATGCGAATCAAGAAGATTATAACAGCCCTGCCATTAACTATAAAGGAAGAAATCAGTTAAGACGAGATTCCGTTTATTCTTTGATAATCAATTTAAGTAAGAGCGCAGGTTTACGAGTAATTATTAAACCACACATTTGGATTACTAACCCTACCAATGGGAAATGGAGGGCAGATATTGAAATGGAAAGTGAGAAGGAATGGAAAGAGTGGGAATACATTTATGAAGAATTCATATTACAATATGCTAGACTAAGTGAAAGGCACAATCTTCCGTATTTCTGCATTGGCAATGAATACTACGTTTCAACAACTCAACGTCCTGAATTTTGGATTTCGTTGATAGGGAAAGTTCGAAATGTGTATTCTGGAAAACTAATCTATGGTGCCAATTGGGACCGTGAATTCCAAGCAATTCAGTTTTGGGATAAGTTAGATTTAATAGGCGTGCAAGCATATTTTCCGCTAGCAGATACTAGCTACCCAGATTATAGCACAGTGAGAGATGGATGGAACAAACATCTAGTTAAGCTAGATTCAATACATAAAGTTTTTGGCAAAAAGATCGTTTTCACAGAAATAGGTTATAAAAGCACTCCGGATGCTGCTCAATTCCCCTGGGGTTGGGAGAAAGTAACTGAAAATATTTTTCAACGAATCTCCACAAAAACACAAGCGTATTGCTATGAGGCATTTTTTGAAAAAGTTTGGACACAAGATTGGATGGCCGGAGTAATGATATGGCAGTGGCAAACTAGCGAAAGAGATAATAATGGTAATCACAATTTTACTCCAGAAGGTAAGCCTGCATTTAATGAAATTGCAAAAGGGTTTAATCTCGTAGAAAAGTATCAGTGATAATCTGGCATTAACCTAAAAATCTCTTTGAATGTAGTATATCAATAGGTTTGATTAATTTGATCGAACCTAATATGAAATACCTAGCCACGTTATTGCTGCTTGTATCTGTCCAAGCTCTCGGACAGAATCTGGATCTCATTGATAGTCTTAGAAGTCAAATTAAAAAGGCTTCAATTGAAGATCGTCAAACTATATTTCTTGATCTTTCATGGGAATATGCATACTCAGATATTGACTCTTCGGAGTCCTATGCCATAAAAGGTTTAGATCTAGCAGAAGAAAGAAATCTCCCTATTGAAATTGCTCGAGCCAAGAGCATGCTTGCAATAGTCTATGACATCAAAGGTGAAGTCGAAAAATCAGCAAAGACTTATCTCGAAGTTGCATCATTCTATGAAAATTCCGGAAATCAGTCGGAGCTTAGCCGAGCATACAACAACCTCGGTGTGCTATTTTTTTACAGTGGGGATTATGATCAATCTTGGAAGTATTATAGGAAAAGTATTGAATTAGACAGCCTTCTTGGAGATTCTATCGGAGTTGCCCAATCACTAATAAACTTGGCAGCAATTTCTAATAAATGGGAAAAATATGACCAAGCTTACAAATATTTAAAACGCGGAGAAAAAATTGCCGAAGGTAGTGATGACAATCAATGGATCCTCCTATCAATTTATGAAGGGCTCTCAAACAATTACTTATATAGGGATGAGTATGACAGTGGTCTCATCTACTTAAAAAAGTCACTTCCACTATTCAGAGAAGCGGGGGATCATCACAGTACGCATGTAAACCTTACCGGACTAATCCTTGCTCATACTGGAATAAAGAATTTTGAGAAGGCCAAAGAATATCTTGCAGAAGCAGAACTGTTAACTCAGAAATACGATGACATAAACCTTAGAAGCAGGCGAAATAGAGCCGCAGCAACACTTTTTTCAGAAATCGGCGATTACAAAAAAGCTTTTGAGTATCAGATACTTTTTCAAGCCAATAACGACTCTATCACAAATCAAGAGCGCCTCAGGATCACCAGTGACCTTGAACAGAAGTATCAAGCAGAGCAACGCGAAAATGAGATTTCAACACTAAAGCTTGAGCAAGTAAACGCCAGAAATCAAAGAAATGTAACGCTGCTTGCACTAGCGTTAATTATTGGAGTAACCGTCTTACTTCTAATTCTGTATCGAGTTAAATCGAGATCTGCAACTGCAATTGCTAAATCACTAGATGAAAAGGAAACACTATTAAAAGAAATTCATCATAGAGTTAAAAACAACCTTCAGGTAGTCTCTAGCTTACTAAGTATGCAGTCAAGATTCATTACTGATAAAAATGCACTTGGTGCTGTAAATGAAGGACAAACCCGAGTCGAATCTATGGCACTGATTCATCAAAAATTATATCAAGAGAACAATCTATCTGGAGTCAATGCAAGAGAATACATTGAAGATCTAGCCGAAATTTTAAAGCAATCTTATGAGACTGACACCGACATTGATTTTGACTATAAGGTTGAAGAATTAATCATCGATGTAGATACCATCATTCCAATTGGGCTGATTTTAAATGAGCTTATTTGTAATTCCCTAAAACATGCGTTTCCAGACAAGGAAGAAGGCAACATTACTATTGAACTCAAAGAAGAGACGAATAAATTAAGATTAGAAGTTTCTGATAATGGAATCGGATCAGAAATTAATGCAACAGAAAAGTCATTCGGGATGGTACTAATTGATTCTTTAGCCATGAAACTCAAAGCATCACTCAATGTGGAAACAAAAGAAGGCACATCAGTAAGGCTTGATATTGAAAAATATAAATTGGTTTAGATGGATAAGAAGATCTTAATTGTGGAAGATGAACCATTGATCGCTAAAGACCTTAGCTACATCTTGGAAGATCTTGGGATACGAGCAATTGATTTTGCCATGTCATATGAGGATGCGATCGATTCTATCCTCAACAACCAATTTGATCTCATTCTTTTAGATGTCAATTTGGGAAGCGAAAAAGATGGCATAGACTTAGCCACTGAAATCAATAAATCTATGCCTACACCTTTTATATTCATTACCTCATACTACAATCAATCAACAGTGGCTCGTGCCAAAGTGACCAATCCATTGGCCTATCTACTAAAGCCATTCAATCAATTTGACATTCGTATCAACGTCGAAATGGCACTCTACAAGTCAGATCAAAATAACGAACAGTCCACTTTTTACATCCGAGAAAAAAATGGAACAATCCAAATAGAGCTCACAAGCATAAAAGTTTTAGAGGCTCAGGATAATTACACCAAAATCATATGTGATGACAAAGTGTTAACAATAAGCCAGACCCTTAAATCAATCTTATCAAAACTTCCAGAAGCGGATTTTGTGCGCACTCATAAATCTTACGCGACGCGTATTGATCAGATCTCAATGATTAAGGGTGGATATGCGTATATAGGTGAAGATAAAATTCCTATTGGCAGGTCATACAAATCGGAATTTCAAGATCGAATTTCCATTCTTTAGTGTCGTTCACTCACTATTTTGGTTGTTCACTTAAAATATTACTAATCCAATTTACAATTGGATAATTTGGTTAAATAGTCTCTAAAAGTTCTTAGTAATGACACACCAAATTATCCGCTTATTCGGAATAGGCCTACTATTCCTGTCACTGAATACCTTTGCTCAATCGGTAGGTATTGGTACTGAAACACCTAATGCAAATGCAATACTTGAGCTAGTTGCTCCTGATGCGAATCAAGGATTGCTAGTCCCTCGATTGACCACTTCAGAAAGAACCGCCTCCTCATTCACAACAAATCTATCGGGTACAGAAAATGGTTTGCTTGTTTATGATTCCGATGAAGAGAAATTCTACTTTTGGATAACTGATCAATGGGTAGAAATAGCTTCCGGAAACATTGATGCATTACCAGATCAAACTGGTCAAATAAATAAATACTTAACAACAGATGGAACAACTGCTCAATGGGCAGATCTTGATTTCAATACACTTATCAACATACCCACTGGATTAAGTGATGGAGATGATGACACACAATTAAGTGATGCAGATATACAAGCATTTGGATACATTAAAAATGCAGATGATGCGGACGCAGATGCTTCCAATGAATTTCAGGATTTAACATTAACTGGCAATACACTTTCGCTTACCAACAGCACAGTAAACGTTGACCTTTCTCCATTTGCAGGGACAAATACTGACAATCAAACACTAAGTCTTGCAGGGAACGATTTATCCATCACAGGTGGAAATACCATAGATATCTCTTCAATTAACACGAATCTTACCGAAACAGAAGTAGATGCTTTTGCAAATAATAATGGCTATTTGACTGCAGAAGTAGATGGATCTACCACCAATGAAATTCAAGACATTAGCACTACAGGTGCTTCGGGAAATATCACACTTTCTAGTGGATCTACCCTCAATCTAAATGTAGATGATGCAGATGCCAGTGCTACCAATGAAATTGAACTACCTACTCAGGTAGGTGGCGACAATGGATTATTTCTACAAGCAGACGGTGCCGGAGGAGTAGATTACGTCGCTGAAGTAGATGGATCTACCACCAATGAAATTCAGGATATCAGCACTACGGGTGCTGCAGGAAATATCACGCTTTCAAGCGGTTCTACCCTCAATCTAAATGTAGATGATGCAGATGCCAGCGCTACTAATGAAATCCAGGATATCAGCACTACGGGCGCTGCTGGAAATATCACGCTTTCAAGTGGTTCTACCCTCAATCTAAATGTGGATGATGCAGATGCCAGCGCTACCAACGAAATTGAACTGCCTACTCAGCTACCGGCTGATAACGGATTATTTCTGCAAGCAGATGGCGCTGGAGGAGTAGATTACGTCGCTGAAGTAGATGGATCTACCACCAATGAAATTCAGG
>CAZWLS010000022.1:11757-23305 GCA_964634415.1 uncultured Roseivirgaceae bacterium
CCAATGAAATTCAGGATATCAGCACTACTGGGGCTGCAGGAAATATCACACTTTCAAGCGGTTCTACCCTCAATCTAAATGTAGATGATGCAGATGCTAGCGCTACCAACGAAATTGAACTACCTACTCAGCTACCGGCTGATAACGGATTATTTCTGCAAGCAGATGGCGCCGGAGGAGTAGATTACGTCGCTGAAGTAGATGGATCTACCACCAATGAAATTCAGGATATCAGCACTACTGGGGCTGCAGGAAATATCACACTTTCGAGCGGATCAACGTTAACACTTAATGTTAATGATGGAGATGCTAGTTCCACCAACGAGATTGAGCTTCCTGCACAAAGCGGGCAAAGTGGAAATTTCTTAACCACGAATGGAACCAGTCCAAGTTGGGCTTCAATTTCGGAAAGTCAATGGAATACAAATGGCACTAGCATCAATTATGCGGCCGGCAATGTAAACATTGGATCTGGAACTATTCCTCCTCATTTACTGCAATTATCAAGCACCGCTTCGAGTAGCACCAATCCTCTTCTAAGAATCTATGAAACAGACGGATCTTCAGATGCTGCAATTAATTTGAGAAGTGGTTCTACTCTTTTTACAATGGGTGTAGATGGAAGTGACGATTACTTCAAGATCAGTGGATCTTCCGCGCTAGGGAATACGGATCGGTTTGTCATAGATAATTCTGGAGCAGTAGGAATTGGAGCAACTCCATTTGCTAAACTACACTTAGGCACAGGAACAGCTGAAGCGGTTGCTATGAGAATCGGACATACTTATAGTGGTGCAGGGTCGATGATCGGAGTTTACAACTTAATGGGAGATGCAGGTTCATCATTAAAAACAGGAATCTGGAATGATATTGACGGGACAGCATCAAGCACTCAACAAGTAAGAGGAGTTTACAATGTAATTAACCCTACAGATGGCACTACTTACGGTGTTCATTCACAAATTAACTCTGCTGGTACAGGAACAAGATATGGTTCATTGAACGATGTAAGAGGTGCTGCTTCCAATAGTTCAGATATTTATGGATCCCGTGCTGATGTAACGCATAGTGGATCCGGAACAGCCTATGGGTATTACGCCAACGTCAATACTTCTGGTAATAAGTTTGGATTCTTCTCCAATGGTACAGCAAAAAATGTGTTTGAAGGTAATACCGGTATTGGTGGCGATTTGGACCCTACTCACATACTTTCTGTATTATCTACTGTAACTAGCTCAACCAATCCAATGGTGAGAATAAGGGCCGGAAACTCTACCAGTGATGCAGCTGTGTACATGAATATTCAAGGAGGCGGAGCATTTACATATGGTATTGATGCAACAGAAAGTACAAAGTTCAAGATAAGTAACGCAACGACTCTCGGTACAAATGATCGACTTGTTTTAACAGCAGCAGGGGAACTAGGAATAAATCAAAATTCACCAAGTGCTACGTTAGACGTAGTAGGTACTTCCGAACTGAACGGAACTTTAGTGGTGAACGATCAAGTGAGTGGAGACGATTTCGTCTATACCTCCGGAAATGAAAAATCATATGTTTACTCACTTTCAGGAGCAGACTTTACTACGGGCGAAAATTCTTTAAGCTTTCCTAGTGATTTTGGCTCATTTTACGAAGTGCGATATACGGGAACATTTTATTCAGAATTTCTCCTGAGAGGCGGTTCTTCGGTTGTCGGAACAATGGGCTCTATGGCCGCTCCAATCCATCTACCTGAAGGTTCAACAATTACACGAGTACAGGTTTACGGCAGAAATTTAAGTACTTCCAATGCCACGGATATTAGCATCGTTTCAGCTAGCTTTTCTACCGGCTCATCAACTACTGCAGTTGGATCAATTCCTCACAGTACAGGTAGCGTAGGCCTTCAGGTTGACAATTCATCACTGAGCATAGGAATCTCAAATGACACATTAAAGTACATTATCCTGATTGATGCAGAAATAGGATCACTTGGAATCACGGGGGTCAAAATCCATTATACCAAAACAGCTCTAGACTAAATCATTAGTGGATCAAAATTGATAGCCGTGAAAAAGAAAACACTTATACCGATACTGCTCCAGCTAATAGTCTTAGCAGGCTATTCGCAAAATTTATTAACAAATAATTCGCTAATTGCGATTGATCCAAATACTCCGATTATGGTCGAAGGAGGTGTATTTAATACTGGATCAATCCTAAATGAAGGTGACTTGAGACTTACTGGAGACTGGAGCAACAGTGGTGACTATAGCTCTGTCTCTGGCACCTTCACACTCAACGGAGATAATCAGATGTTTGATCCCGGCAACTCAACATACAATCATTTAGCTATAAACTCTCCGGGTGTAGTAGTAATCAATGACCTTCAAATCACAGAATCATTGGCACTTGTAAGTGGAATTCTTTCTGTGGCTACTGACGCTAAAATTCTTCTTAGGGATAACGCTTCCATTGTTGGAGGTAATGATAATTCATACATAGATGGAGCTCTGTTCACCACCGCTACCGGAGATTTTACATTTCCGGTAGGAACAGAATTCGAATACCTCCCAGTTACCCTTTCAAATATTCAATCGAACGATTCTGTGGGAGTAAGGGCCAGTAGCGATGAAATATCTGCTTCTCTTCCAAAAGAATTAGATAGTTTTTCTCCAAATAGGTATTGGGAAATCTTAGGAAGTACTTCTTTTTCTGCAGAAGGTATTCAATTACCAATCATTGAGGAATCATTTATCGAATCCTTTGATGATGCTGTAATCGCATTCGCTGAGCAATTCGGCGATCCATTAAGCATTGTGAGCACACCAATTCTGGACGGGTCCCTAAATTCAGGAACTATTCGAAGCATGGGCTCAATACATAGCGGTTTTTATGTGGTTGCTGACAAGAGTCTGGTAGGTCCACCAATTACAGTCATTAACGTGATCACAACCTTGCAAGATGGGAAGCATGATTTTTTGAGGATTGAGAATATTGAGTTTTATGAAAATAACCTAGTAGAAATCTTCGACCGGCAAGGGGTCAAGGTATTCGAGATGAGTGGTTATAACAATACCGATCGGGTATTTCGTGGTAGCGCCAACGTTGGCCCCAGAGGGGAGCTGACAACCGGCAACTATTATTATACTGTACAGCTTACTTCTAGCAAGCGAGAGGCCGGATTTATCTACATTAAAAATTGATGCAATGAGAAAGTTTCTAGTCATTCTTGCGGTCATTTTTTCATCAACCATATTTGCTCAGCAAGATCCTTTATATAGCCAATATCAATTCAATCAATTGATGATTAACCCAGCATATGCAGGGATTTATGACAGATTCAGCGTTGGCGTGATTAGCAGATTTCAATGGGCAGGAATTGAAGGTTCTCCAAATACCAATACCATCACCGCGAATTCTGCTCTAGCTGACGGTAAGATTGGTCTAGGTGCTGTTGTAATGAATGACCGGTTTGGGGTCAACAATAATTATGAAATCCAACTATCATCCTCATACAATATAGCTTTTAACAGAAACACAAAATTGGCAATGGGGATTCAAGGAGGATTTATACAATACGGGTATGATTTCAACAAAGTAAATCTGGACTTCTTTGATGACCCTGAACTTCTCAACGGCCATGAAAATTTCACAAGGCCAAATTTTGGCGCAGGCCTGATGCTACTCAACACAAATTTCTTTGTAGGCCTATCAGTACCCAGGATATTAAATATTTCTATCACAGATGGATCTACCCAATCCGAACGATATAAGAGACACTATTACCTAACCGCCGGAATCACTACCGAAATTCAACGAATTCCTGTAAAGGCTACAACCCTTATAAGATCATTAGCTGGCGAAGAATATTCATTTGATCTGACGCTTACAGCTTTACTGGAAGATGTCATGTGGGCAGGTGTGTCAGTAAGAGACTTAAAACACTTCGGTCTTATCGGAATATTCGAAATTGGTGAAAACATCAAACTTGGTTACTCTTTTGAGCTTCCGACTAACAACCTGATCTACGGTAACTATGGAACCCATGAAGTATCTATCAGTTACAACATTAGATATGGATATGGCAGACAAGAACCAATATTCTTTTAAGGTTTTTCAATAAGGTATGCTTTCGAAGGCGCAATCCGCTAATTTTGCGGCGGTATGTCAAAACCAAGAGTAATATATGAGGACAATCACTTGTTGATTGTGGAAAAACCAACAGGATGGTTGGTGCAGGGGGATGAAACAGGAGATGGTACACTTACCGGGTGGGCTACCGAGTATATCCGTAGAAAATATAATAAGCCGGGGAACGTCTTTTGTCAACCTTGCCATCGATTGGATCGGCCAGTAGGTGGTCTGGTAGTATATGCAAGAACCTCAAAAGCTTTAGAGCGGATGAATAAGCTTTTTAGAGAAAGAGACATTTCGAAAACGTATTTAGCTATTGTAGAAGGAGTGCCTAAATCTCCAGAGAAAGTATTGAAGCATTGGCTTGAAAAAGACTTTCAAAAAAACAAAGCACATGCTTACACCAAGAAAAAAGGCAGTGCTAAAGAGGCTATACTTTCTTATCGAATGCTCGCTACCCATAGCCGAGCTTCTCTACTTGAGATCAAACCAGAGACAGGCAGGCCCCATCAAATTCGTATTCAAATGCGCGAGAATGGCACATCCATTCGTGGAGATTTGAAATATGGTTTTTCAAAAGCTAAACAGGACAAGAGCATAGATCTGTATGCATATAAGCTAGAGTTCGAACATCCTGTTAAAAAAGAATCTTTGAAATTAATTTCTAAACCTAATTGGCCTGATTTTCAGGAATTCATTGATGAGTTGGATTAAAAAGTTGCAAGAAAAATGGGGCTTAAAAAGCCTCTTCCAGGTAGTCATCGTATTAATTGTGTTTGCCTGTACTGGATTTACCGTATTGTTTATTAGGGAACCAATTTTGAATCTAATCACCGGAGGTGGCGAAAAAGAATGGTGGATGACCGTGATATACATTTTGCTAATCCTCCCAATCTATAACGTCATTCTTCTATGCTATGGATTCCTATTTGGTCAATTTGCCTTCTTTTGGAAATATGAGCAAAAGATGTTGAGGCGCTTTGGTATTAAGGTCAATGCTGACAAAGAGTGAGGCGATATCGAAATTAAATGAGCTTGGTAAGAATAAGCAGTCTTTCTCTTTTTATTGCGATTTCTTAGGAGAGCAATGGTTTATAAATGACGCTAATTCTAGGGGACATTCGTTCTTACTACAGATAGGGTCCAAAGCCGACATCACAGATAAGAAAGCTAGTTTCAAAAAACAACCTATCGGTTTTGATGAATTCAAAACAGCATTTGATCAAGTTATCCATCAAATAAATATTGGCAACTCATTCCTTACCAATATTACTTTTCAAACGCCAATTGAAACAAACCTTTCACTAGATGAAATATTTAGTACCTCAACTGCTAAGTATAAAGTACTAGTCCCAGAGCAGTTTGTAGTTTTCTCACCAGAGACCTTTGTTAAAATTAAAGATGGGTACATTTATTCCTATCCAATGAAGGGGACGATAGATGCTAATCTTCCAGATGCAAAGGATACAATCTTAGGAGACATTAAAGAAAAGGCGGAGCATGTCACAATCGTAGATTTGATTCGAAACGATCTGAGTCAGGTTGCTACGGATGTTGAAGTTTCCAAATTCAGATACATAGACGAGCTTACAACCAATGAAAAGAAGTTGCTGCAAGTAAGCTCTGAAGTAAAAGGGAAACTCATACCTGATTGGAATGCGCAAATTGGATCAATTCTTAGCAAACTCCTTCCTGCAGGTTCAATTTCGGGAGCTCCTAAACCTGAAACCATCAAAATCATTCAAAAAACAGAAGGCTATGATCGCAGGTTTTATACGGGCATCTGTGGACATTTCGATGGAAACGTTTTAGATACAGGTGTTATGATTAGGTTCATAAAGAAAGAAAAATCACAACTATTCTACTGCAGTGGTGGTGGAATCACCTCTTTCAGTGAGGTTGAAAAAGAATATCAGGAAATGATAGATAAGGTATACCTTCCAATTTAGGCTACCTACTTTTTTGTATCAAAAAAAGCTATCGCATCATCTAGATTATCAAAATGCTTAGTAGCTAAATCGCTTGAATTTTTTCTGATAAAATCAATTTGTATTCTGGCGATAGAACTTGTTGGAGAAACAACAACGGTAGCACTAGGCTTTCGCTTCAATATCTCAATCACACCTTTAATATGAATTTCGTCTCTAACCTCGTTGGGGTGAACTTTCATCTCACTCACATCATAAATGACCCGAAAGTCTTTCGACAATTGATTATCAATAGCATCGAAAATAGTTGGCTTATAATTGGGGACTACATCAACAGAAGGCCAGAAACCTATTGGCTTAATTACAATTAGATTTCTGGCCTTGTCTACATCTATACTATAGAATTCTGTTCTATACTCTTTTATCATGAGGTAAGTTGGTTATTCTAATAATCCGAAATTACTAGGATAATTTACTTACGCTAACATTTACGAAAATTTTATTGTCCTTCTATCCATGATCCTCCAGCTGATTTGACTTTATCGGCCAATTCAGATGCCCTGGATTGGTGACTTTGAAGCGTATTATTCATTGTATCCAATTGGTCGTTTATAATCTTCATAGTTTGCTGATGGGTATCTGTAGGTCCATAAGTAGACATAGAAATACCTCGATATAATGCAAATAAGCGACCACCAATTGTAGGCTTGCTTCTTTCACCAATCTGATTCTTGGCTGGATGTCCGTTTAACTCGGTATCTAGCTTATCTAATTGACTCCTTAATTCAACAATTTCTGTCAACACATCACCACCTACATTAGATTTTCTTGCAGCAGCAAACAACTTATTAGTCATCTTACGTGCATTTGACAGCTGAATGCTAGTAGCACCTACTTCTCTACTCAGCACTTCGTAGTCCCTCCAAAAAGCAACAACTTCATCCATTGATTTACCTTCAAGAGTACCTTCTCTTAGCGGAGTTACTTCAACTTCTACAGGACCAGCAAGTTGAGTGAACGCTCCTCTTTCAAACTTGTGGAGGGTAGCAGTATACATTCCTGGCGCACAAAGCAAACCATTTAATTCTCCAGTACTTCCATTCAAAGAAAGAGCTTCCGTACCCCCAACACGAAGGTTCCAAGCTACCCTATTGAATCCCTTCTTATTAGAAGCTTGTACTCTATTGACAACATTACCCTGATCATCTTTGATTTCCAGATAGATAAAAGGTTCAATTTCCCTTGTCTCCTCTTCCAGTGCATCCCAACCTGGGAAAGGAATATTACCAGATCTTCCTTTTTCTTTATCCTGACGAAGGCCTTCCAGGCTTTTAATTTCGTCTTTTAAGTAATAAGTGAATACAGCTCCAAAATCAGGATTAGGTGCTAAATAGAGCTGTGAACCTTGAGAACCACGAGCATCGTCAAAATCCACAGTAGATCGTTCTATATACCACCACGCTTTTCGAGGCGTGAATAGAGTTGCAGCATCTTCTAATTGTGATTTACTCACCTCGCGAAGTGCTGTGTAATCATCTAAAACGTAGAATCCGCGACCAAAAGAAGCAGCCACAAGATCATTTTCCCTTCGTTGAATAGCTAAATCACGAAATGAAATTGTTGGAATACCGGCTTCTAGCTTTGTCCAACTTCTAGCTCCATCTACAGTAACGTAAACTCCAAATTCAGTCGCAGCAAACATTAGATCCTTATTAACATGATCTTGAACGATTCTCCACACCAAATTTTTAGTACCTAATCCATTTTCAATGCGAGTCCAACTTGCTCCCTTATCTGTACTTTTCACAAGATATGGTCTGTAATCTCCTTCTTTGTGATTGTCTAATGCTGCATACAAAATGTTTTCATCAAACAAGTCAGCTTTCACATCATTGACATAGCTACGGGATGGAACACCCATTGCACTTACTTCGATCTTCTTCCAAGTTTGCCCTTCGTTTTCTGTCACTTGAATCAATCCATCATCTGTACCGATAAAGATCACTTGCTCATTTTGAGGAGAAACTGCAATTGAAGTGATCGTATTGAAGTTGGACATAGCTCCAACATCCCATGGTGAGTCCCAACTCTGAGTTCTCCCCATAATTGGCAACGCCACGCGCTCCTGGTCTCTTGTTAAGTCATCAGATAACGCCGTCCAACTATCTCCTCGATTGGTAGATTTCCATAGTCGTTGCGATCCATGATAAATTGTAGCGGGATCATGCGGTGACACTAAGATTGGCGCATCCCAATTGTATCGCTCGTAATCTTCGTCTGCTCCTGGCTGAGGCATTACGTCTGTAACTTCACCAGTAGCCAGATCAATCCTTGAAAGTGTGCCTTGCTGACGTTGTCCGTACATAATGTTTGGATTTCCAGGTTCCGTTGCAGGCTGGTGTCCATCCCAATTTAACACCACCTTCCAATCAGCATTTCTAATCCCATGATGATTGTCTGTTCTCGAGGGCCCTCCTTCTGTGCTATTATCTTGCGTTCCTCCATAGACATTGTAGAAAGGCTCCGCGTCATCAACTGCTACTTTATAAAATTGTGTAAGTGGCAAATTCTCCATGTAGCGCCATGTAGCACCAAGATCAAATGTTTCATATACACCACCATCTGTACCTACCAAAACATAATTTGGATCCGAAGCCTTAAAAGCTATTGCATGATTATCTCCATGCTTTGCTGTCTCATCCATGAATTCAAATGTTTTTCCCCCATCTTCTGACTTCATCAGCCGGTTGTTCATCATGTAAAGTCTATCAAATTTGTGTGGAGAAGCATATATCTCTTGGTAATAGTGAGGACCGGTAGCACCAGAAACAGCATCGGACATCTTTGTCCAACTACCTCCACGATTGTCCGATCTCCAAACTCCGCCTGTTGTACGATTCAATTCGATTGCTGCGTACAATACATCCGGATTTATTGGTGAAATCGCTAGACCGGTTTTTCCCCATTTGCCCTCTGGCAATCCAGTTTTCAGTTGTGTCCAGGTATCCCCTGCATCATCACTTACATAAAGTCTGGATTTTTCGCCACCGCCCATCCATGCAGCAATGGTTCTATGATGTTCCCAGGTAACTGCATAAATTCTATCTGGATTACGAGGATCGTAAACCATGTCGGTAACTCCCGTATATTGATCGTCTCCTAAAGTCTTTCTCCAACTTTTTCCTCCATCTGTAGACTTATAAAATCCACGCTCACCTCCAGGACTCCATAGTGGGCCTTGTGAAGCAACCATGATTACATCAGAATTTTCTGGATGAACAATGATCTTGGAGATATGCTCAGAGTCTTTCAAACCCATGTTGGTCCAACTTGCTCCGCCATCAGTACTTCTATAAATACCGTCGCCGAATCCCGCATGTCGACCTCCTACATTTTCTCCAGTTCCTACCCATACAGTATATGGATTGTTAGGATCCAGCGTCACACAGCCTATGGAGTAGACAGCTTGATCATCAAATACAGGCTCGAAGGTGGTTCCGGCATTGACTGTTTTCCAAACGCCTCCAGAACCCACAGCCACATACCAAACATTTTCATTTGTTGGATCTATTGCTAAATCAGCAATTCGACCTGACATAAACGCTGGTCCAATATTTCGAAACTTGTAATTCGAAAAAAGCTTAGAATCTATTGGTTTTACAGTGTTGGAATTTCTTCTTTGAGCATCAGCATGGTACGTGAATAAAATTACCAAACTGAAAAAAGTGAGGATAATACGCTTCATAATTTAAGGTTAAGTTTCAATGGAATTTAATGAAGAAAATACAGACTCATTAAATGGCATTGATGAATGGCAGCTTCAGTGTTAGAGCGGTAAATTCTCGTTCTATTTCAGTATTCAAACGACGTACCCTATTGATTACCAGTCTTTTCTTGATAACTTTGCGGCGGCAATTTTCTTCAAACATCTACCTCATTATAGTGTTTGAATAAAAAGAGTAAATCGTACTGGAATGATCAGATATAAATTTGAAAATAAGTTAGACAAGGAGTTTGCAGCAGCAATGCGCACAAGGGTAAACGCATACTTTTTGGATAACGAAATTCAGCGCAATGCCAACACTAAGATGATAGTAAAAACAATCATCATCTTATCCATGTATTTGATTCCATATTTTTTGCTCATATCTGCAGGGTTCACCAATCTATACCTCTTAATGGGCTTATGGATGGTAATGGGTATTGGTAAAGCATTTATTGGCACCACTATCATGCATGATTCAATTCACGGATCTTATTTCAAGAAAAAGTCCATGAATGCAATAATGGAGTTCTCAGCAGCCATCGTAGGAGTGGACAGACTGATTTGGCACATTCAACACAATGTGTTGCACCATACTTATACCAACATTGAAGAAACAGATGAGGATATCTTACCAAGAATTGTATTTAGATATTCTAAAAATCAACCGCATAAGTGGTTTCATAGATTCCAACACATATATGCACCAATTTTCTATTGCGTGCCCCTTTTAGAGTGGATAACCACCAAAGATTTTATCAAAGCGTTCGACTACCGTCGCGAAGGGCTAATTAAGAAATCTGATTTCCCGAAGGAATTTACACTAATTGTAATTAGAAAAGTATTTTATTGGGTGGTGTTCTTAACCCTTCCAATATTGTTGATCCCAATTCCAATGTGGATCACAATATTGATGATCTTCGTTTCTCATTGCATCACCGGCATCATGCTAGCTATGATTTTTCAAACAGCTCATGTGGTTGAACCTGCCGAGTTTTTTAAAGGTGAATCCGAGCATGTTAAACATAGTTGGGTAGCTCATCAACTCAGAACTACTTGCAATTATGGAATGGATCACAAAGTATTATCATGGTTTCTAGGTGGGCTAAACTATCAGATTGAACACCATTTGTTCCCAGACATATGCCATGTGCACTATCCGGCTATCTCTAAGTTTGTACAACAGACGGTAAAAGAATTTGATTTACCATATTATGCTTTTCCATCATTCGGCGCAGCTGTCGCTAGCCACTTTAGACATATGAAGGAAATGGGTAGCGCGAAAGATTTGAAGGTAGAAAAAATGCAAGTGGCCTAATTGAGCATCACGAAAGCTCCCCAATAGTAAGGCTCTGGAAACTTTTCACGTAGTGACTTTTGTGCACTGAAAAATGCATTTTCCTTTGATTGGCCGCCCATCCAATTTTGGTAAAATGAGCTCATCAATTGCTTAGTCGCCTCATCACTCACTTTCCACAGACTCATGATAACTGAATTAGCTCCTGCAACTTGAAATGCACGTTGGAGCCCATATACACCCTCTCCCGATTTAATTTCACCTAACCCTGTTTCACAGGCACTTAAAACAACCATGTCTGTGTTTTTAAGGTCAAGGGTAATTACTTCATATGCAGTAAGAATCCCATTGTTCGTAGTGTTTACTTCGGCATTTGGTGATGAGTGGTGAGCTGTACCAGTAGTGAAAGGGTTAAGAGAAGGAGTGTCTAGTCTAGGTCGC
>CAZWLS010000023.1:0-22727 GCA_964634415.1 uncultured Roseivirgaceae bacterium
CTCTTTGATTGTATCTCCACCATGCAATTGTTCTTGCTTCAACACATCAAATCCTAAATTCTCGGGTGAGATTAATTCCTCAGTATGGTTAGAAATGAGTTTAAAATCTCCGGTAAGTGATACTTCATCGTACCCATCAAGGGAATGAACTATGGAGAAATTCTTGTCCGTATTTTGATATAGATAACCATAGAGCCGAGCCAATTCCAAACTAAATACACCCACCAACTGATTAGGCGGGAAAGATGGGTTAACCATTGGCCCCAGCATATTGAAAAAGGTTTTCACCCCGAGTTCACGTCTAATTGGAGCTACATTCTTCATTGCAGGATGAAATAAGGGCGCATGCATGAAGCAAATACCAGAAGCCTCAATCGACCGCTTCATCTGATCTGCATCTCCAGAAAATTTCACACCAATATGTTCTAGCACGTTGGATGAGCCACTAATTGATGAGACTCCATAATTACCGTGTTTAGCCACATTTACTCCAGCGCCAGCAACAATAAATGATGAAATAGTAGATATGTTAAATGTATTTTTACCATCGCCACCGGTACCACATACATCTATTGCATTATACCCTTCAAGATCAACAGGATTGCACAGTTCAAGCATTGCATCTCTAAACCCCTCAAGCTCCTGTACCTGGATTGCCCGCATTAAATACACGGTGAGAAAAGAGGCTATTTGACTGTTGTTGTATAGACCTGTTGCTAAACCTGTAAGTACCTCTTTCGCTTCAACTCGTGAAAGGGATTGATTATTTATGAGTCTACCTAATATCTCCTTCATAATTTCAACCAGTTATTGATTAATGTTTTCCCATGTTCGGTCATGATTGACTCAGGATGAAACTGAACTCCTCTCACGTTGAGCTCCTTGTGTTTTATGGACATTATAGTTCCATTTTCCGCAACACTTGTAACTTCCATGCTTGCTGGTAAGCTTCCTTTTTCTATCACCCACGAGTGGTATCTGCAGACATTAAAAATATTTGGGATGTTTTCGAATAAAGGATCTTCCTTCACCACCTCTATTGGAGTAACCATTCCATGATACACCTGAGGTAAGTTGAAAAGATTGGCTCCAAAAGACTCCCCGATACCTTGATGTCCAAGGCAAACACCAAGTATATTTTTAGTAGCAGCATAGCGAGTGATCACCTCAGGCATCAGACCCGCATCCTTTGGCAACCCTGGACCTGGTGAAAGTAAAACATGATCGAATTGCGCTACCTCTTCTATTTCAAATTGATCATTTCTTACAACCTTCATGGAATCATCCATATTCAACTCTCTAAGAATGTGAACGAGGTTATAGGTGAATGAATCGTAGTTATCTATTACTAATACTTTGCTCATAGCTTCTCGGCCTCATTTATTGCGTGCTCCAAGGCACTCACTTTGTTATAAACTTCTTGTAGTTCGTTTTCAGGCTTGGACTGTGCAACAATGCCAGCGCCTGCCTGAAACTTCAGCACATTGTTTTTACTGTGGAAACTTCTAATCATTATCGCGTGATTGAAATTTCCTTTAAAGTCCATGAACCCTACCGCTCCTCCATAAAAGCCTCGCGGGGTACCTTCGTTTTCTTCAATGATTTCCATTGCCCTAATCTTCGGTGCACCAGAAAGTGTTCCAGCGGGAAATGTCTCTGCTACAATATCCATAAAGGATGCTTCTTTCTTGATTGTCCCAGTAACCTTCGACACCAAATGAATTACATGTGAATAATATTGTACTTCTTTATAGGTTTCGACAGTCACATCATCACAGCTTCTGCTCAGGTCATTTCTCGCTAAATCAACAAGCATTACATGTTCCGAATCTTCTTTTGGATCCTGAAGAAGCTTCTCAGCAAGCTCAGTGTCAGCTTTATCATTCCCTGTTCTTCTAAAAGTCCCGGCGATTGGATGTATCTCGGCTTTCCTATTGTTTAGGACAATTTGAGCTTCTGGAGAAGACCCAAAAATTCTGAAACTTCCATAGTCGAAGTAAAAAAGGTACGGTGACGGATTCACAGATCTCAGTGTGCGATACACTTGAAAATCATCTCCTTGAAACGGTATTTGGAAATTTCGAGAAAGAACAACTTGAAATACATCTCCTACATGGCAGTGATGAATGCCCTTCTTTACCATTTCCAAATATTCTTCATCAGATTTATTGGATACTTTACTAGCTGTCGTCTTGAATGGATATCCTGGAATATTTCTTTGCTGAATGAGGGATGTTACTTCATCAAAAAGTGAGTCATCTGGACTTTCTAGATATGCCTCGATGATATGACATTCGTTCTTGAAATGATCCAGTGCTATGATAAATTGAAAAAGGTGATACTGCGCAATTGGCATAGAATCATCTTGAGCCTTCAGTTTTAAATCTCCAAATTCTGCCTTTGCATCATAGTTGAAATAACCAAATAACCCTGACCGAATGAATCCTTCCGACTCGTCGGATTCAAATGACTGAGTGAACCGTTCCATCTCCTTCTTCAGGTCGACGCTATTCGTTTTTTCAACTACTTGGTCAGGCATCTTACACTCAATTCCATTTTTGTCAGCTTTGATGTAAGCAAGAGGAGAACAGCAGATATATGAAAAACTATTTTCAGCTCCATGATAATCAGAACTCTCCAATAAAAATGAGTTTGCAAATCGATCGCGCAGCTTCAAGTAGATACTCACCGGAGTGATGGTATCTGCCAAAATCTTACGCTCACGTGTCTTAATTCTTATTTTTCCCATAGGTATAAACAAAAAAAACCCTGACGAATCTGTCAGGGTTTATCTATTTTTTAAACACAGCAGTAGTTCGTCAGCAACGGTTATTGCATCTCCACCACCAATATGTTTTAGTTGTCATCATTATGCTGCTAAGCTAATTGTATTTACTTTTAAAAAACAAGTGGAACTAAAAATTTGTTTCTTTTTTTATACCACTTGTAAAAGACCTTCCGGCTATTAATGTTTTTAACTTAAATTTCCGCCATGTTATCGCATGAAGAACAAATTAGCATACTAGCTCACTTATCGAAAGCCGACAATGTAGTTGCCGAGGAGGAATTTAGACTCATCATGTTTATCGCAGATGGTCTTGGGATTTCTGAAGAAAAGACTGCAGAAATCGTCAATAATCCCCGCCCTATCCCAAAATTGATAGACCTCCCACCTGATGAAAAGTTTAATTACTTATTCAATATCATTCGAATGATGAAGGCAGATGGCAAGGTTCATTCAAATGAAATTAAGTTTTGTGAAAAACTGGCTTTAAATCTTGGTTATAAGCCAGGAGTAATTGCTGATCTCTCTGCATACATTTACAAAGATCCAAGTATAAATTCTAACAGAAATTTCTTGCGCTCTGTAGCAGATCAGCACCTAATCCCACTGGATGAGCGTGAAGAAGATTAAACTTCTCTGCATTGCACTAGCTTTTTTTTGGTTCTCAAGTAATGCTCAAAACATGCCTGATGCAGTCAGCTATGAGTTGCGTGCTGCAGATGAGGATATTAAGATTGACGGCAAGCTAGATGAACGAATATGGGACAAACTGCCTAAAGGTGGTGGTTTCGTACAAACATTCCCTACTGATAATACGCTTGCGATTGATAGCACTCAATTTATGGTTACCTATACAGATAAGGCCATAATAGTAGGTATTATTTGTTATGATTACCTTGACGGAGACTACATAGCTACTACCCTTAGAAGGGATTTTAATTGGCGTGTAAATGATAATGTTTCGGTCTACCTAGATCCCTACAATGATAAAACCAATGGCTTCACCTTTCAGGTTACGCCAAACAACGTCCAACGGGAAGGGCTTGTGCTACTAGGCGGTGATGTGAGGGATGATTGGGACAATAAATGGTACAGTGAGGTTCACAAGGGAGATAATTTCTGGTCAGTAGAAATCATGATCCCATTAAAAACGATCCGGTACAATAATGTACCTCAATGGAATTTTCAAGTATTACGAAACAATCAAAAACGTAACGAAATAAGCGCGTGGATACAAGCTCCACAGGGATTTCGGCCTAGCAACATGACCTTTAGTGCTCCACTGAATTGGGATGAGACTCCTCAATCAGCAGGATCCAATGTGACAGTCATACCCTATCTGGCAGCCAGCGCGGGAAAAAATCATGAGGAAAATGGAACTACTCAATCAAATTTCGATGCGGGATTCGATGCGAAAGTGGCTGTTTCCAGTTCATTAAATCTAGACCTCACCTTCAACCCAGATTTCTCTCAAGTAGAAGTAGATCAGCAGGTCACTAACCTCCAACGGTTTGAAATCTTTTTCCCTGAGAGAAGACAGTTTTTCTTAGAAAATCAGGATCTATTTGCAGACGGGGGCTTCAGAAGGTCTAGACCGTTCTTCTCTAGAAGAATAGGAATCCAGGGATCCGGAGATACAAGAAGAAATGTTCCTATCATAGCTGGGGCAAGACTGAGTGGGAAAATTGGTAGTAAATGGCGTATCGGCGCATTAAATATGGTTACAAATGAAGACGCTACCTCAGAAGAAATTTCTCCTGCTCAAAACTATTCGGTAGCTGTACTCGAGCGACAGATATTTAATAGATCGAGGTTGAGTGCCATTTTCGTAGGTAGAAATAATTTGGGGAATTCCGCAGTTGAGTATAATGCGGAAACGCTAGCAAGTACTGGAAGATTAGAAGACCAAAACGGCAACACCTTGTCTCCCGAAGATACCCTTATAACCTTAACAGACTACAACTATGTTTTTGGTTTAGATTATAATTTAGCGACTGTAGATAACAGTTGGGAAGGTGATATCTTCTATCACAGATCGGTAGATCCAGATGTTAGTTCTGATGAAAAATATGCTACTGGTGCCTTCATCAGGTATCAAAAGCCTGAATATTCATTTCGAGTGAACATTCAACGGATAGGAGAAAATCATAATGCTGAAGTAGGATTCATCCCAAGACCTGGAGTTACGAACTACGGTTTCGGCGCTCAATACAATTATTTCACCTCCGATGGCAACATATTGCAGCGACATGGTCCAGAATTGAATCTCGGTGGAGTCTCAACTAACGAATGGGATCGATTAGACAATGATGCCGGTCTAGAATATCAATTTTCTTTCCTAAATACTAGCTATCTGGAGATAGGATTTAATTGGAACTTTGTATCACTAACTTCATCATTTGATCCTTCCGGTTCTGATGGACTTGAGCTTGCGGAAAACACCGAACACAGTTGGAAGAGCTACAGATTTTTTTACAGAACTGACCGAAGAAAAAACATCATCTTAAGAGCAGGGATAAGAAATGGTGGATTTTTCAATGGAAACAGATTTAATGCTGAGCTTGGACTTACCTTCAGATTTCCTCCAATTTTTCAGATTGAATTAAATAGTGAATACAACAAAGTAGATCTTCCAGACCCGTTTAGTGATGCAGATTTATATCTAATTGGACCTAGAATAGATGTCACATTGAGTAACAATTTATTCCTTACCACATTCGTTCAATACAATTCTCAACGCGAGAACCTTGGACATAATACGCGATTTCAATGGAGGTTTAAGCCGGTTTCAGATATATTCTTAGTTTATACCGACAATTATATAACTGACGGCTTTCAAACGAGGAATAGAGCGATTGTATTTAAGGTTAACTATTGGCTGAGTCTTTAAGAGCCAATCATTCCTCTTTATTTCCGCCAATAGATATCATGTATCCAACGGTAAATCCAAACATCCAATGGTTAGATAGATCGGGAGTCTCTGTGGTTAGATCACCTGCATTTATGAAGTTGCTAAAACTGTAGCTAAAAAATCCTTCTAGCTGGAAAGTTCCAATTGACAAATCCCTAAACATGCCTCCTCCTAGCCTAGCACCATATCCAATCTCTCGATCTCGAGATTCATCATAAGTATAAAAATCAGCACCTCCTAAATTATTGCTATTAGGCTCTGAGTCAAGCTCTGTACTTAATAGGAATTCCATATATAGGCCGGCTGAGACAAAATATTTGTTTTTTCCACCAAAGTATCCGAATCCTTCCAAAGGAACCTCTAGGTAGTTCATCCTAGCTGTATAGGTTGGCTCATCTGTTAAAAAAGTTTGTTTCCAACCTTTCTGCACATAATTAACTCCAAACTGAATACCTGAATTAAGGAAAGAATTTCCTTTTTTAGGAAGGTGTTTAACAAATACTCCGCCATTTACTCCGGGTAAAAAAGTTGAATTGAGATTCAGATTAAAAATGGTATGCTCAATAAATGTTGAAGAAGCATGTCCCCCAGCTTTAACCCCAACATACGTCGTTTGCGCCACCCCTACATTAACCAACAATACAAGGCAGACCTGCCATATTTTCCTCATTTATTTATTTCTTTTTTGATGCCTTTTTTGGCTCTTCTTTCACCATCTTTTTATTGGCACTTCTAGGTCTGGATGTTCCATATGAACCTTTAGAAATCTTACTTCTTCTGGTTTTTTATTTCCCTTTCCAATAATCTTATTTTTCAAAAATAAAATAAAGATGGATATGCTCAAGGATAATGCTTATTCTTGAAGCTAATTATCAAACCTATGGACCAACCCATTATCACAAATGATGCCGTAATTTTTGGCATGCTTATGCTCATGTTGGGCGGAGTATTTTACACTTCTTCATTGGATCATCCGGGATGGAAAAAATTCTATAGCTACGTTCCCGCATTACTAGTATGCTACTTCCTTCCATCATTAATGAAAGCGATCGGATTGATAGACCCCTCTCAATCGAGATTGTACTTTGTAGCTTCCAGGTATTTGCTCCCCGCTAGTTTGGTAATGCTCACAATTAGTGTTGATCTAAAAGAAATAGCAAAGCTAGGTTCTAAAGCAGTTATCATGTTTGTTACAGGAACTGTAGGAATAATGATCGGAGGACCGCTTACCATTATGATCTTTTCCCAAATAGCCCCAGACTTGGTAGGAGGTGTAGCCCCTAATGAAGTGTGGAGAGGCATGACTACCATTGCAGGCTCGTGGATTGGTGGTGGAGCAAATCAAGCCACGATGAAGGAAGTATTTGAGGTGAGTGATGAACTGTTTTCTACGATGGTAACTGTAGACATCATTGTAGGCAATGCATGGCTTGGTATTTTAATCGCGGGGGTTGCTGTTACAAAGCTGATCGATAGAAAATTAAAAGCGGATGCTTCTTCTATTGAGGCTTTGAAAACCAAAATGGAAGCATATCAAGCAAGTGTATCAAAGATTCCTAACCTTACTGATTTAATGAAGGTACTCATGGTTGGATTTGCCTGCACTGGGTTTGCCCATTTTTGCTCAGATCTCATTGTACCTTATTTAGAACAATTCCCTGAGTTGGAACAATACAGCCTTACATCAGGATTTTTCTGGTTGGTAGTAATCGCCACTACATTGGGAGTCGTATTATCATTCACCAAAGCGCGTGAGCTAGAAGGAGTGGGCGCTTCACGAATAGGCCGAGCATTCATCTACATACTTGTAGCAACAATTGGTATGAATATGGACATCTTAGCCATTTTCTCAAACCCAGGATATTTTTTCCTTGGTATAACATGGATTCTATTCCATGTATTGCTACTTGCTTTGGTTGCCAAGTTAATTCGAGCACCTTATTTCTTTATAGCCGTTGGTAGCACAGCCAATGTTGGTGGTGCTGCTTCTGCTCCAGTGATAGCTTCTGAGTTTCATCCCTCGCTTGCTCCAGTTGGAGTTCTTATGGCTGTATTGGGATATGTCTTGGGAACTTACGGTGCCTATCTATGTGGATTAATGATGCAAGGAGTAGCAGGATAATCAAATTAGTATGCAACAACATCATATTGACATTTCAGTAAAGGCTTCTTACTATACACTAAATGAGCTAACCGCTAAAACTGAGAGGGTATGGATTGTCTTTCATGGCTACGGTCAGCTCGCTGAATTTTTTATAAAGAAATTCGAAAGCCTAGATCCTGAGAAAAACTTCATTATCGCTCCTCAGGGCTTATCAAAGTACTATTTGGAAGGTGTTTATGGACGTGTAGGAGCATCATGGATGACCAAAGAAGATCGCCTGACGGAGATAGAAAATCAGTACTCATACATTGATTCAGTACTGAAGCAATTTGATACACTTGCAAGCAAGCAAATCATATATTTTGGGTTTTCTCAAGGAACGGCGACCATGGGTCGTTTTGCAGCTCATGCGAAGATTCCTTTTCATAAGATGATTATTTGGGCAGGCACTTTTCCTCCGGATACAAACCCAGAAGATTGGAGCTATTTAACTGGAAATGAAGGGATACATTACTACACAAGCAAAGATGATATTTACTTCAAGGAAGAAATGATTCCGGCTCAAAACCAAGTGGTAAAAAATGCGATTGGCAAAGAACCACAGTTGCACTGGTATGATGGAGGTCATAAAGTAATACCAGATATTGTGGCAACACTTTAACCACAAATCCATCGTTTCTCTCCATTTATACAAGCACGTTTTGAAGACAATTTAGGATGCGGTAATTTAAGTGTATGAAGAAATTAATGGCATTGTTATTACTGTCCCCTATTCTATCTTTTTCCCAACATGAAGGACAGATCAAAGAAATCTACAATGAGGCACTCACGAATGGGCGAGTCTATGAAGACTTAAGGGTGCTATGTAAAGAAATTGGAAATCGACTTTCGGGTTCGCCAGAAGCAGCGGCGGCTGTAGAATACACTAAACAGTTGATGGAGTCTTACGGGTTTGATACTGTATACCTACAACCGGTAATGGTGCCACATTGGGTTAGAGGAAAAAAAGAGATTGTTCGCGCTTTGAATTCTGCCAAGCATGGAACATTTGATTTCAACGCGCTTGCATTAGGGAATTCCGTTGGCACAGGACCAGAAGGAGTATTGGCAGATGTAATAGAGGTTAGTGGCATAGATGAAGTAAATAAGCTAGGTAAAAAAGTAGAAGGCAAGATTGTTTTCTACAATGGTCAAATGGATCAAACCATTATTAACACTTTTGGTGCATATGGAGGTGCTGTGGCCCAACGCTCCTCAGGCGCATCGGAGGCGGCAAAGTATGGTGCAAAAGCAATCATCATTCGCTCTGTGACCAACCGCCAAGATGATATTCCTCACACAGGATCATTGAGGTATAAAGCTCTCATCAATCAGATACCTGCTGTGGCTATCAGTACTAATGATGCAGATAAGCTGAGTCAAATCTTAAAGGAACAAACCCTCAACGTATATATAGAAACTCACTGTCAGCAACTCCCTGATGTGTTGTCTTATAATGTTATAGGTGAGATCAGAGGTTCAGAATTCCCTGACGAAATAATTGCTGTAGGTGGGCACTTAGATTCGTGGGATGTAGGAGAAGGAGCTCATGATGATGGAAGCGGATGCATGCAAGCAATTGAAGCAGTGAGACTTTTTAAAGCACTAGAAATAACCCCTAAACGTACGCTTCGCGCAGTTATGTGGATGAACGAAGAAAATGGCTTGAGAGGAGGGCGTGAATATGCAAGAGTAGCGAAAGAAAAAGGAGAAAATCATATTGCAGCACTAGAGTCTGACTCAGGAGGATTTCAACCCATTGGATTTTCAAGTTCGGGCACCGATGAGCAAAAGAAGCAGCTCAAGAAATGGCGAGATTACTTTCTACCCTACCGAGTTTGGGACTTTGATCAAAATGGAGGTGGAGCTGACATAGGCCCATTAAGTTCACATGGCACCTTACTTATTGGCTTAAGACCAAGTACTCAGCGTTATTTTATTTATCATCACACTCCTGCAGACGTGTTTGAAGCGGTGGACCGAAGAGAATTGGAGCTTGGGGCAGCTAGCATGAGCGCTATGATCTACTTATTAGATAGAGAAGGATTGAAGTAAATGAATTTCAGTAGAGAGTTACTTTTCTTTTTTAGTGCGTTGGGTGCTTTCAACGGACTTATAATAGGATTGTATTTTTTACTATTTGCTAAACCTAAACATCGGTCTAATTATTTTCTTGGGATTCTATTGTTAGCGCTGAGTATTCGGATTGGCAAATCGGTATTCTTGTATTTCAATGATAATCTAGCTGCTATATACCTTCAACTAGGTATATCAGCTTGTCTTTTCATTGGGCCCTCATTGTTCTTTTACCTTAAGGCTATCACTCGCCCAACTCAATCTTTGCGATGGAGGCTCCATTACCTCCCACTGCTTATAACAATCACAGCAATTGGTATCATATATCCATGGGAATTTAACCCTAAACTCTGGCGCCACTTTTTCAATGCTATCTACCTAATATGGCTTATATATTTAATCGCTTCCGCTGTCACAATAAAGGACACGATAATTAGACTATTCAAAAGGTCTGAGAAACTATCTCCTATGGAGATATGGATCACTAGCATCTACTTTGGAAACTTAATCATATGGATCGCTTACAACACCACGCGATACACATCATACATAGTAGGTGCGCTTTCTTTTTCCTTTGTATTCTACTTGCTTATACTTCTACTAGTGCTCACTAGAAAAAAGGATCCCAGTTTTTTGAATAAGTATGTTAAGTACGGAAATAAGAAAATTGATCCAAATAAAGCCAACGACTTACTCAGGCAACTTAACGATCTTCTCATCAAGGAAAAACTATATAAAGATGCGAACCTCAAGCTAGCTGATCTTGCTCAAAGACTGAATGTACTCCCCCATTATTTGTCTCAGTTGATAAATGAAAGTCTAAA
Source organism: uncultured Roseivirgaceae bacterium (assembly GCA_964634415.1). Classification (GTDB taxonomy): domain Bacteria; phylum Bacteroidota; class Bacteroidia; order Cytophagales; family Cyclobacteriaceae; genus Ekhidna. The sequence goes on from CAZWLS010000023.1 coordinate 10,740, forward strand.
TAAAAACTTCACAAGCTTTCTAAATGAATACAGAATCAACGAAGCAAAGCAGCTTATTGAAGAAGAAAATCACTTAAAACTAGAATCCATCGGATACGAATGCGGGTTCAATTCCAAGTCAACCTTTTATTCTGCCTTCAAAAAAGCCTCAGGTACTACACCCGCTAAATTTAAAGAGAATCTAGAGTCTTGATTTATAAATCCGAATTCCTGACTTATAAATAATAGCTTTTCGTGAGGCGGAAATAAGTACTGTTGTCAGAAATCTCTCTGACATGAAAAAAATATTAATACTTATTACAATCGTCTTTGGCAGGTTAAGCTTTGCACAAACTGCACAAGATATTGACCAACTCTATTCGTCTTTTGACGAAAGTCATCCCGCAGTAGCTGCAGCTGTAATTCACAAAGGGAAAGTCATTTATCAAAAAGCATTTGGCAGCACACATTTAGATCATGGGATACCTGCCACTATAGACACTAAGTTTCAGATTGGTGGTTTATCGAAGCACTTTACTGCATTCGCCATTTACCTTCTCGAATCACAAGGAAAGATTGCCTTTGATGATGACATCAGAATTTATCTACCAGAATTACCTCAATACAAGAGGACGATCACTATTCATCACCTATTATCTCAAACTAGTGGCCTACCCGATTTTTGGACGCTAAAAAACATTGCAGGATGGCACAGAGATGATGTATTCACACAAACTCATGCAATGGAAATTATTCAAAAAATGACGCCAGCCTATGATCCTGGCGAGCAATACATCTACTCAAATACTGACCAACTTCTGCTCGCTCAAATCATTTCCAAAGTATCGAACATGAGTTATTCAAAATTTATGAATCAAGAGCTTTTCAAACCTCTAAAGATGGATAACACAGTCGTCCTTGACAATTTTGAACAATTCATACCAAACACTGCAGCATCCTATGAGCCGACTTCAAATGGATTTCAAAGAAGCGCATTAAACTACGGCATTGTTGGCCCTACCAATATTTATACATCGGTTTCAGATCTTACAAAGTGGGAATTAAATATGATTGATCCTACGGTCGGATCGAAGGAATTGATTGCTAAACTTTATACGCATGCTCAATTAAACAATGGAGAGACAATGGACGCGCTATTCGGAAGACTTACCATGGCTCAACAATTGTATCATCTTGAAAGAGGTGTGCCAAATTATTATCAAACAGGGACTTTGGGAGGATATGCCAGCTCGATCTTTAAGTTCATTGACAGTGAGTTCACCACCATTGTTCTAAGCTCCGGCATACCGTATAGTGGCTACTTAGGAATGCGAACAGCGTACATGTTCTTAGAAGATCAATTCACTGAGCCTGAACGTATCGATTTCGTGAAATTAAAAACGAAGAAGTTCACTAATAAACAGCTTAAGGAATATGTTGGTACCTACTGGAATGCTAAAAGTGGGTATTCAAGAACTATTGCACTTAAAGATGATACACTGAGATATGTAAGAGGAAATAGCCAGAGCACCATCCTACCCCTCGGAGAGGACCAGTTTCAGATGATCAGTTTTGGAGATGAAAAAGTGATGGTTTCATTCGAAAGCACCGGAGACTCGAAGCGAATGTTAGTTACTATCGGTGATAGCGATCCTGTATACGCTGAACGAAAAACATCAATTTCATATTCTAGCGAGGATCTTGAAGCATTTACAGGGATATACTTATGCAAGCCTTTAGATGTGGTTTATCAATTCGCTGTTGAAGATGGTTTTTTAGTCGCAAAAAACATTCGAGTAGGCACTATCCACTTTAAACCGATAACTAACAATTTATTTGAAAGTGATCAATGGTTTTTTGGAGGAATACAGTTTCGAAAAAGCGGATCACAAATTGATGGATTCACTCTTTCTCAAGAAGAGGTCCCTGCACTCTGGTTCGAAAAAATATCTAGCTAAAAACAAAGTCAAACTTTAAATCAACTCAAAATGAAAGCAATTAAATTAACAATTATTGCACTGGCGCTGCTATTATCATGGAACATCAACGCGCAGCAAGGTAAGTCTGAAGAAGAACTCATCAGAGAAACCATAATGCATTACATAGAAGGGACTGCCAACGGGGAGCCTGAAAGAATAAAGAAGGCATTTCATAAAGACCTGAATCTTTATACAAGCGACAAAGGTCAATTGAAAGTACGCTCGGGTGAAAAGTACATATCGTACTTTAAGGAAGGTCAGAAGGTTAATAGAGTCGGAAAAATAATTTCTATTGATTTTGAACAAAATGCTGCTATGGCCAAAGCAGAAATAATCTTCCCAGACAAGCGAATATTTACTGATTACTTCCTTCTCTTAAAGTTAGAGAACGAATGGAAAATAATTCACAAAAGTTATACCTGGCGAAATCCATAATCGAATTTGCAGATATAAAGGTTGGTGTTTAAATCGCCAACCTATTTTTCTCTTTTTCTCGAATCGTCTATCTTCTTTGAAAGCTTTTTCAATTCCTCCACATCAAAATCGATCACCTTTATAAAATTTCCGAACTCAGCGAATTCTGAGTAAACACCGAATTCACCTAACTCCGAAAGATTCTCAAGCTCATCCATCATTTCAGACAGCTCCTCATTTAGTTCTGTTCCTAGATCTGAAAGATCAATAACTAGTGCTTCTTCCTCCAACTCAAATAATTCTTCAAGTTCAGACAATTCAGACAGCTCGGATAATTCAGACAGCTCGGATAGCTCGGATAACTCTGAAAGTGAAGATAGATCGGCTAGACTAGATAGCTCAGACAACCTCGACAGTTCTTCCGATAAAGAAGAAAGCCCCTCAATTTTCGTAAGTCCCTCCTTTTTAGATTTTTTCTCAGTGTCTTGTGCCAGACCAGAAAATGCGATTCCTATAATCAGTAGAATTAATGATACCTTTTTCATCTTTTAAGCAAGTTTTTATTAATGTACCTTCGGATTGAATAAAGGTTACATTCTCAATTAAATTTCTTTATGATTGGCTTAGAAACGCAAAGATTAAAGTTCCGACAATGGTCCGAGGGGGATTTTAGCTCATTTTCCTATTTTTTCTCCAATATGTCTACTGCAAAGTATGTTGGAGGTATCAAATCAGCCGAAGAATCCTGGCGATTGATGGCAACTTATATTGGACATTATGAACTGCATGGATATTCATATTTAGCTATCGAAGAAAAAAATGAGGGTAATTTAATTGGTACTGTAGGCTTGTGGAATTCAAGTCCTTGGCCGGAACCTGAATTGGGATATTGGTTATTACCAGCATATCAAGGAAAAGGATATGGAGTTGAAGCCGGAACAGCAGTTAAAGACTTTGCACTAGATCAGCTAAACCTAGATTCACTAGTTAGCTATATTGATTCAGATAATAAACCATCAGTGAAGCTTGCTCAGGCTCTAGGAGGCACCTTTGATGGTCAAATAGACCTGTTGGATTTTGGACCACATCAAGTATATAGATACAAATAGTTAGCATTCGGGTGACATAGGGTTGTCATTACTTGTTATTTATTTGCTTTCAATTCAGTGGACTATCGCAAGATTATACATATCGATATGGATGCTTTTTACGCATCAGTAGAACAGTTGGATAATCCTGAGCTAAGAGGAAAACCTGTGGCAGTTGGAGGAAACTCTCAAAGAGGAGTTGTCGCTGCCGCTAGCTATGAAGCTCGTAAGTTTGGTGTTAAATCAGCCATGCCATCTGCAAAAGCAGCTAAGCAATGTCCGCATTTGATATTTGTTTCGCCGCGCTTTACTCGCTACAAAGAACTATCATATCAAATACGAGATGTATTTTTCGAATATACGGATTTAGTAGAGCCACTATCGCTGGATGAAGCCTACCTAGATGTCACTGAAAATAAAATAGGTCTCAACTCAGCAACTCTGATAGCAAAGGAAATAAAGGAGAAAATTAGTGATAGAACAGGTTTGATCGCATCTGCTGGTATTTCCTATAATAAGTTTCTGGCTAAGACAGCATCAGACATGGATAAGCCAGACGGGCTTTACGTGATCTTACCCAACGAAGCAGAAGATTTTGTGGCCTCATTACCCGTTCATAGGTTTCATGGTATAGGCAAAGTGACCGCCGAAAAAATGGTCAAGGCAGGGATATTCACTGGCAAAGATTTGCGCAAGAAAAGCCTTGAAGATCTAAAATTAAGGTATGGGAAATCGGGTCAATACTATTTCAATATATGTAGAGGCATAGATCATCGCGACGTCCAACCAATTAGAGAAACAAAATCTGTAAGTGCGGAGAGAACCTTTGAAGACAACTTGTATGAGTTGGCCAATATAAATTCCGAGATTGAAAGAATAGCTAAAATTTCTTTTGACCGCTATCAACGGAGCAAAGCCAGCGATGGCCATACCATTACCATAAAATTGAAATACGCGGATTTTAGGCAAATTACTCGAAGCAAGACGTTGGATAAAGCCATTAATGACGAAGCGACTTTCGTTGAAATAGCTCTATCATTAATGACTGAAAATTTACTTGATGAAAGTGGGATTAGATTAATTGGTGTAGGAATTGCCAATTTCAGGAAAGACGTAGAACCCGAAAAGCCTAATCAACTGACATTAGAATTTTGAGCTTCCATCATCTTCATCATCCAGAAGATGATCCAAATCGTATTCTGGTGGAAATGGACTTAGTTCCTCTTTTTCCATCTGACTCCGTTCTGTCTTTTGATGAGATGACCTCCCAATGACAAAGTTTAAACCAATCCGTGCATCAAGCCCTCTGATATCTCTCGTAGATCTAGCAGCATTCAAAACGTCATCAAACACTCCATAAAGCTGAAGTGACCCCACACGGATTCCAAAACCTCCTCCAACCTTAACAGACCTAAATTGATCTTTTGAAACAGTACTAGACAAAGTCAGTACCTTCCCGATTTGGTGTGTGTAGCCTATTCCATATCCAAACTCTGTAGAATTATAAGAGGACCTTTTGTAAGTAACACTTCCAGATACATATCCATTCTCAGTTATTAAATAATTAGCACCTGCAATTACCCGAGCTCCTATTGCTGTCTTGAATTCATCCACCGTCGAATTAGTTACTGTCCACGCATCGAGGCTATCTTCCAACGCATCAGCAATATCAATATCATTTACATCATCAAAACCACCTAATACGACCGCTTCATTTTGAAAGGTATAGCTTTCAATATCCTGTTTCCACTTAATAAATCCAATATCATTGACTGCAAGGGTCACATTCAGCTTATCATTGATATCCATTTCAGCCCCCAGGTCAAATGCAAAGCCCGTATTTCTATTTTTACCAAATCCAATTGCATACCCTTGCACATCCTCACCTTCTATTTCATTCAATCCGGCTGTACTTATGGTAGCATTATTAAAGTTTACATTGATATCAAAAGAGTTTGGATCTGTTAACATTGTGACTGAAGCATCATCCGAAACGCTGGCATGTGCAATACCGTGCAGATATTTCAATCTTGTACCCACTCGCAGGATTTTATCAGTCATCACAATTATTTCTTGCGAATAGCCAAGTCCTACCTCATTGTAAACAATACCACCTCCTCTAAGGCGATTTTCTTCTACCCGTTCGCCTACAAAATTTCCATTTCCATTTACGAAGTAGTTGAGAAAGCTTACTGGATAATTAAAACCTCCATCAAATCGAATGTTTGCAAAGAGTGTGAATGCCCGATGTCCAGACCTTACTCCAAATTGAAAAATGGAAACATCACCCATTATGCGCAAATTGTCTCCATCTTTCAATTGCGCTAGTGCTCCATGTAAATCCACTTTGACGGAATCTGTCCCTTCGACCGGTTTCATCAGCTGATTATAGCTTAAACGCGTATTGATCTTGGTGTTGAGTCCTGAAATCCCTGGTAGCGAAAAATAAAATTCTGCATCAGGAAAAAAAGAAGCATTATTAATACTTGACTGGGGAGTAAACGCTCCCATATGATAGAAAGAAAGATCGGATTGACCTTTCGCAACATTGATGAACATTGCTACTAGAAAGAAGAATACAGCTATTTTTTTCATAAATCGATACTCACTTTACCTTCTGCAGACAATTGAATTTCCAGTTTATAATCAGAGAATATTTTCACAAAATCTCCATCTGCATAACCTATGGTAAAAATGTTCATCGTGGCAGTAACACCAGTAGATTGAAGAAAAGCATCAATTCCCTCTTCATCCAAAGAGATCACTGAATTGCTTATGACAGCATCATTCGTTCTACTGTCCGAACCTACATCTGGTGCTTGAATTAAGGTTATTTCTTCCAACGTATAGATCCTATTACCCTTGTCATCAGTAAAAGACAAGTCCAATACTCCATCAAAAGGTATCTCATTGACGACCTGGACATTAATTTTTAGCGAGTCAGCATCTTCCAAATCGGATCCTGACACCGAAAGATCAAAATCTTTCGAAAAGCCATCCATTCTAAAGTCAAGAGGTATTTCTATCGTTGAAATGATTTCGATGTAACTGCTGTCAAACAAAAAATTATTCAAATTATCAGATCCTGCAATGTTTGGTATCGCGGTAACATCAAATAAAATTTTATTGGGTGTAGTATTTAAAAGATCATCAACATTGCTGTTAGACTTATCGATTGTAAACGTAGAAGAGATTGATTCTCCTAATTGAGTCTCATTTGGAGCATCTACAAATTGTGGATTATCTACAATTGTACCATCAAGTGCTAGCTGGGATTCATCAGAATCGATGGCAGCTACTCCATTCAGGTCAGTTCCTAATTCAACGCCGAATGTATTTTTAAAATCCATTGTGATCGTAGGGTTGTTCAGAGTAAGTCCACCTTCATTAAAATCATCAAATGCCGAAATCACGATGCTGTCTTTCTGAATCTCCACAGGGTCAGTGCCGAAGTCTCCAAAAATCGCAGAAAACTCAGACTCGATAAATTTCAATTCAATAGACATTTGATCATCTGCATTTATCGACTTTCCGGCAGGAATATGAAATACTAGATCTAGTGTTACATTAAAAATATTTGAACTACCAACTCGTTCTGTTACATTTTTTAACCCATTTAAAGATCTAGATTGCGAATCAGAGGCTGCTCCTTCAGGCAATGTTCTCGTAAAAACTACAGGTTCACTATCGAGATTTTGTATGTCATTTAGCGTAAAAACATAATCTATCTCCACATCAAAATCTGATGTTAAGGTATATTCCAATATTCCTGCTTTGAAGAAAGTAGAATCAACCTTTTCACCATCATCCGGATTAAATTCGAATTCAAAGTCCTTGGTGGGAACACTAACCATACTAGCCACTCCGGTTGCTGGAATATCCGCATCAAATGGATTATAGCTTTCTGCATTGGTAATGTCACTAATTTTTATAAATGATTCTGTATCGTCAAAGAATGAAGTATCGCGATAAACGAAAGAAAGTGAAAAGTCCGATCCTTCAACCACCTCTAGTGTCTCGTCTTCAAGATCTTCTACTAGCTCTCCTGCTGTATATTTTATATTCCCAATATTTAAAGCAAAAGCATTATCCAGTGTTGGATTTTGGACTTTATCAAATTCTAATGAATTGAAGTCACAGCTGAAGCTAGAAGCAGCAAAAATTACAGCCAGAAGAAATTTATATTGGTTACTCACTCTTAATGATTCGCTTATTTGTGATAGAGTTTAATACTCCTACACGCATTAGATGCTCGAATCAGAATAACCATGCGGTCTATTAAAAAAAATAATAACTGTGCGACTTCTTGCCGATATATTATTGTCTTTTCAAGAAAATAAAGTCTCCACCTTCATCACCTGCCTGAGATATCGGACCATATTGTGGTACTTGACCATTTGGGCTGTTGTTGATCACTGCTACCTTGAATTGCCTAAACAATTGATCAGCGGATAAGAGTGGTGCTTGGTTGTTAACAAGGTTTTTTAGCAAGTATTTTATGAATACACTTTTATCAGGAACGGTCTTCAATGTACCACTTGTCATGGCCTTTCTACTTGGCAGTTTATATACTTCCAAAATAGCTCGACTGTTATCGAACATGGCTCGTTCTTTCAAGATTCCGCCACTAAAGCAGGCATCAGAAATAAGAAGTGTATGCTTAGATTTGATTCCACCAACATAGTCTCTAAGTGTGCTATTCGAAAGCCAGTATGATTTAGATTTTAATGAGGCATCACTTGGCAACCAATAGCCTTGGTTTAATTGTTCATTCCAAATACCATGACCAGCATAGAAAATCAATAGGTTGTCTTTCTCTGTGACAACACTAGCAAGCTTATCTAGCTCAAGAATGATATCCTCTCTTTTGGGATTTTCAAGTACAGTAACATTTTCTTGATCGAAAGAATAATGATATGTCAAGACTCCTGCAAGTTGTTCTGCATCATTGATTGGATTGTCAAGATCATCTATCCCATCATCTTCATATTGATTGATTCCGATGATTAGTGCAAAATATTTTCTTTTTCCAAGCTCATTTACTAACACTTTCCCAACTCCATCATCCTCAGCAATAACCTTTGTAGGAGAATCTTCAGCCTTCAATACAATTGCTGTATTTGTTGCCTTCTCTTCTTTAAAAAGTGTAACAGTACCAGACACAAATGGAGGACATGTGTTTAGCTTCATGTCCCCCTTCCATTTACCTGTTAATGTTTCCTTACCATTATTTAATGAATATTCAAGGGTGTTTTTAGCCATGCAGGATATTCCAGTGCGGTAAATAACTTCCTTTCCAATTATCGTAATTTTCCCATTTACAATACTTCCCTCGATCAGAGATTTAATGGAATCATTCTTTGATAAATTTTTTGCAAATACGTACCCAGTTATTTCATTACCATTTTGCGTAAGTTCATACCTAAGTTGTGTATGATCCTTAAGAAATGTTGAAGTCCCAAGCCAGGTACCTGTAATATTAAATTCTTGGGAATAAGTGTGTGAACAGAGCGCAACAAATAAGGTGATTAAGGTGTTTCGCATGCCATCAATATACGGCATTTAGTACCGAATGATCTATCCATTCGATAAATACCTTGTTTATTCGCGATAAATAATAAACTAAAAGCTATGAAAAGCTGCAACCTTCAATTTCCTCTATCAGGCCTTCTCCATATGCAGATGATGGTGTCTGAAAACCGGCTTTAAAGCTTCCTTCAAAAACTTTACGAGCGATTAATACAGAAGTCAACGCCGTCAGCGTATACCCATTAGGGGTTTTTAATCGTGCTTCGATTGTTTTATTGCCATCGCTAACCTCACCCCACAAAAACATGGAGGCCGCCTCACGCTTTTCGTCTCTTGGGCCATCCGGACGCTTGTCCATTTGACGCATGAGGTAATTCTTGATGATGCGTGATTTAATAATGAATGATAGTCTTAATGTCTTTTTAAGCTTACTAATCTGTTGCTCATCGGTTCCAGAAAACACTTCTATATTTGGGATACCAGTACTGTGATAGGCAGTAGAAACGTCACCCCATGAAATACCCATTGATATTTGGGAGAAGTCTCCGTAGTCCACTTCCCTAAGTGACTTACCCATGACCACTTCTTCATACTCACCGTTTCTTCTGCGAATCTGCGGATCTCCAAGATTCTCGATCATGGTTTTTGCCGTTCCACGTGACAACTTCCCTCCTTTACTTACAAATGCAAGGGTAAGATCAGTCGCCGAAGGAAGTTTATTGTGTAGGTGCTTTGCTAGGCAATCCGACGGCACAACATCAAAACCAGCTCCCGGCATTAGCATAAGGTTCTTTTCTGCAGCTATCTTATCATATCCTTTAACTAGATCAAAGACCTGATATTCTCCAGTGATATCTAAATAATGAGTCCCTGTCGCAATACATGCATCAACCATGTCTTTTGCCGTGTGAATAAATGGTCCTCCACAATGAATGACAAGGTCTCCTTTTTTCAGCCAGCTTTCAAGCTTATCTTTTTCAGACACTTCTAAAACATCATATTCAAGATCATGCTTATCTGCAAAGTCTTTTGTTTTTTCAGCATTTCGACCTGCTATCAGTGGATTGATTCCATGTTTAAGGCATTCGCTAACTATTAGACGGCCGGTATATCCGTAAGCACCATAAATAAGGAGGTTGTTCATTCTTTGGGTATGTTATTGGCAATTTTACTCTTAATTCTCAGTGCTAGGGTTGGGGATGTTAGATGCTAAAGTTCTTCTTTTTTATGCATGGAGCCAAGAGACTTAACAATTCTCTTTCCACAAAGTAAATAACTTAGACCTAGGTATCTGATTATCAACTCTTTTCAAATAGAAATATTTTGAATATTCAAAACCCGTGCCGAATAATCCCGAAATGTAAATTTTTTAATTACGATATAAAGAAGGGGGAACTTCTATTTTTTAGAACCAACCACTTAGTTCGAATTTCTCCTTTGAAGAATCTAACATTCTCCCTTTTTCACATTTAAGTACTCGATGAGGAAATTTTTCAATGAATTTATGATTGTGTGTTGCCATTAATACGGCAGTCCCGCTCGTATTTATTTCTTCAAATAGCTTCAAAATTCCTTCACTTACATCAGGATCTAAGTTCCCTGTAGGCTCATCAGCGAATAGGATTTGTGGTTCGTTTATCATTGCTCTCGCAATCACTACACGTTGCTGCTCGCCACCCGAAAGCTGGTGAGGCATTTTAGCAGAAATTGCTCCTAAGCCTACCCTCATTAGAACTTCTGCAATTCTATTCTTCATTTTGGCTGCATCCTTCCAACCTGTTGCTTTCATAACAAAGGTGAGGTTCTCCGCCACTGTACGGTCGTAGAAAAGTTCGAAGTCCTGAAAAATTATTCCAATTTTCCTACGTAAATATGGAATATCCTTCGATTTGATATTGCTTACAGGAAATCCTACTACTTCAGCGTGACCTAGGCGAAGCGGTAAATCGGCATACAATGTTTTTAGAAGAGATGACTTGCCACTTCCCGTTCTTCCAATGAGGTAGACGAACTCTCCTTTGTCTATAGTGAAATCAAGCTCACTAAGTACAGTATGGTCTTCCTGAAAAATGGAAGCATTAGATACACGTACAATTGGCTCTTCAGAAAACGACATTATTTAATTATAGCTCTAACTTTTGGAGCTTGCCATATGGCAGTCCATTAATGAGGGTTTTTAATTCCTCATCTTTGCCTTCAAGGCCAAACTTATCCATTCGCTTTAGTGGCCTATCGGTTCTGAAGTAGGCCACCAAAACAAAGTTCTGATCACGTATTTGGATGTAATCAGGAATCTTAGCTTTTCCTTTGACTTTGATGATGTACATTTCTTCTAAAGTAATTAAATCTAACGCTTCCATCATCAACTAGGAATTAAATTATTTGTTTGATTTTTTGTAGTCTGCTAAAAACTTCTCCAATCCTGAATCCGTCAACGGATGTTTTAGCAATCCAGTTATGACGCTGAGCGGACATGTTGCTACATCTGCTCCTATCTCTGCACACTGGATGAGGTGCATATTGTGACGAATAGATGCCGCAAGAACTTCTGTTTCAAAACCGTAGTTATCAAAAATTCCCACAATCTGCTCAATGAGTGCCAAGCCATCCATCGAGATATCATCTAATCTCCCGATAAACGGAGAAACATAACTAGCTCCAGCCTTAGCAGCAAGCATTGCTTGTCCTGCATTAAAAATTAGTGTACAATTGGTTCGAATACCTTCTGCAGTCAATGCTGAGATTGCTTTCACCCCATCCTTGATCATCGGAACCTTTACAACAATCTTATCATCGATTTTTGCCAATTCCTTTCCCTCTGCGACCATCTTTTCAAATTCTGTAGCTATTACTTCAGCACTCACATTGTCGTCAACAATGTCACAAATGTCTTTGTAATGCTTCAATATGTTGGCTTCTCCTGTGATGCCTTCTTTAGCCATCAGCGAAGGATTAGTGGTTACACCATCGAGCACGCCCAAATCTTGAGCCTCTCTTAT
>CAZWLS010000024.1:0-22195 GCA_964634415.1 uncultured Roseivirgaceae bacterium
AGAGAAGCAATTTGGTTTGGATTGAACAAAGTAGAATTTGGTCTTCACACAGATCTAGTTAAATGAATTAATAAATTAACTACTTGTTGATAAGATTCACCAAATTCTGATCAACGTAGCCTTCAATAAATTAAATATGAAAGTACTTATCACCGGAGGAACCGGATATGTTGGAACCAAGTTGGTTAAACACCTTATCGGCTTACCAGAAATCGAAAAGATTATAGTTTATGATAACCTAAGTAAAGGGCACTATAATTTTTTTCTGGGGAATACGTATGATAATGCAAGTAAAATCCAATCTGTTAGAGGAGATATTTTAGATACTCGACAATTAAAAAAATTAATTAAAGATGTCGATGTAGTAGTACACCTAGCTGCTATTGTAACTACTCCTTTTGCAAATACAGATCCTCATTTTTATGAACAGGTAAATCACTGGGGAACAGCCGAAGTGGTTTATAGTGCAGAAGAATCTGACATCTCGAAATTTATTTACTTAAGTAGTACATCTGTCTATGGAGCAAGTGAACAAATCGCAGATGAAACCACAACCCCCGCACCATCAACATTTTATGGGATTTCCAAGCTTAGAGGTGAAGAACATGTCAATCGTTTGTCAGAAAAGAAAACAGCAATCAATATTCGTGGGGGTAATGTTTATGGATATAGCAAGTCCATGAGATTCGATGCTGTAATCAATAGATTCATGTTTGATGCAAATTTCTCCAACCGTATACAGATCAATGGAAATGGCAAACAATCTAGAGCATTTATTCACGTAGACTATCTCTGCAGTGCATTGGCCCAGGTAGTTACAAAAGATGTAGTTAGCGGCACATACAACCTCGTTGATAAAAACCTTCAAATTCTTGATATCGTGGATGTCTTGAAAGAAATCTATCCTTCTTTAGAATTCTTATTTACAAATCAACATATGAATTTAAGAGAATTGAAGATCAGCTCTGATAGTAAGTTATTTGACCAGATCGATCGATTTGAAACAAAAGAATTAAAAGCTGAACTAGAGGAGTTTAAAAAGCAATTTGCTTTTTAAACGCTACCTACCCGAATGAATACAGAAAAGTGACTTCCCGTTTTCCCTCTTTCCAAATTTGAGAGAGGTCACTTTTTAATTTTTCTATTGGATCCTGATTGTTTGCCTTTTTGTAATGCTGAACCGCTGACCAGGTACTGATGTAACCTGTAAGCTGATCTAAGCTCATTTTACTCTTTATGTCGAAGTTTTCATTGATCTCCAACTCTTCATATGGAAATGGTATTGTTTCGTATCTAGCTTCAATGTGATCCCGTTCTGGATCCCAATACGGTTTGGTCACATCCCAATAAAATGATTGAATTATGGGATTCAATTCTTCATCAACCTGCACTAAACCATAACCGAATAGCGCTAGCGCACCTTCTGGTTTCAAGACACGCTTGACCTCCTCATTAAATGCTTTATGATCAAACCAATGAGCTGCTTGCGCTACTGTAACCAAATCAAAAAAGTTGTCTGGAAAGTTTGTCTTTTCTGCCGGTTTTTTTGAATACTCAATGTTTGATCTCTGCGAAGCATTTTCAAGTTGCTTTTCACTGATATCTGTGGCTTGAACATTCGCAAAAGATTCGGCAAGCGCCACTGCAAGCTGACCATTACCAGTCCCACAATCCCAACATACTTCATGATTGGTAAGAGACAATAAAAAGTCAATGAGCTTTTGCGAATAGACGGGGCGGAACTTTGCGTAATCGTCGGATTGGGTAGAGAAGTTGTCTTTCATTCCAAGAGGTTGCTAGTTACTAGCTGCGAGTTTTGAGTTTTAAGTTGCTACTGCAGCACAATTCAACAAACTAATAATTAATACCGCTTGGCAGTTACATCATTAGAACTTTCCAGGCAGTGTCTACCTCACCTTCGTTTAGAAGGTCAGCTGCCAACTTGTGCAGCTCGAGTTGGATATTCTCTTCATCATCAAAGGAGTCGAGTATAGCACGAACCTCTGGTTCATTTTCAAAGTCTTTTACTTCTTCCGCTGTTGGTAAAGCTTCTACGTTGCCTAGCTGACCTAGGTGGTTGCCTGTTAGAACCGTACTTGTTCTGATTCTATCAGGAATTTGGTCTACGCCTATGCCCATGGTTGTCAATGGTTTGGTTACTTCAAATATAGCATCTCCGTTCGCTCTAGCATACCAATTGCCACCCATTCTTGAGACCAAATCAATTTTTCTTACGTCGATTTTTCCATTTTCATCAAGCACACGATCTGCAATATGAATCAGTTTCACTTCGCATATTACTAATTGACCGGCACCACCTTCTTCTCCTAATGACTTCACTTCTATCACCTTGCACTCAAAAGAGACAGGTGCTTCTTTCACTCTTGGCGGCTGCACCCGCTCCGACGAAACTTCTGTAAATCCCGCCTTTTCAAATTCATTTACCCCTCTAGCATATTCCGTACTACTCAGCGACATCTGCTGTACCATATCATACGACACGATATTTACAACCACCTCGGGGTGCGCTTTCACATTATCAAGCGTGTGTTTGGTCGTATTGTCTCTACCCCTTCTTGCAGGAGAGAATATCATGATCGGAGGATTTGCGCTAAAAACGTTGAAAAAGCTAAACGGGCTTAGATTCACGTTCCCATCTTTATCAACCGTGCTCGCGAAAGCAATGGGTCTAGGTGCAACAGCACTCAATAAATGTCCATGAAGCTGCGGTACTGGTATTTCTTTTGGATCGATTGTCATTTCGCCGGTAATACTTTAGTTGAAACCTCACCAAAACCGATTCGAACGCCATCCTTCTCTCCATGCCCTCTCATGATAACTGTATCGCCATCTTGGATAAACTTACGCTCAGTTCCATCAGGCATTGTCACGGGCTTTGTTCCCTTCCAGGTGATCTCTAACATCGATCCAAATTCATGCGACTCAGAACCTGAGATTGTACCGCTGCCATACATATCTCCAGTCTGGATGTTACAGCCATTTACCGTTTGATGAGCCAGTTGCTGGGCCATGTTCCAATACATGTATTTGAAATTCGAATTACCAACCACTTTTTCTTCTCCACCCTCTGGTTGAATCGCCACCTCCAAGTCGATATCGAAGTGTTTATTTCCTTCATACTGCAAATAAGGAAGTACAGGAGGATCTTGTTTTGGACCCGGAATCCTGAATGGCTCTAGCGCATCTAGTGTTACAATCCATGGTGAAATACATGAAGCAAAGTTTTTCGCTAGAAATGGCCCTAATGGCACATATTCCCATTTTTGAATATCCCGAGCTGACCAATCATTAAAGAGTACCATTCCAAAGATGTAATCCTCAGCTTTCTCAACAGGAATTGACTCACCAAGTTCGTTTGTTCCGCAAGTGATAAATGCGGTCTCTAATTCAAAATCCAACAGTTTACACGGACCAAATACTGGAGGCTCATCATCATTTGGCTTTTGTTGGCCTTTAGGTCTGTGGACGGGAACACCTGATTCAATGATTGAAGATGATCTACCGTGATATCCTACTGGCAAATGTTTCCAATTTGGCATTAATGCGTTGTCCGGATCTCTAAACATGCACCCAACATTAAACGCATGTTGTTCGCTCGAATAAAAATCGGTGTAATCTCCGATCCTCACAGGAAGACACATTTTCACCTTGTCTTGATCTAGTAAGATAGAGCCTAAAGCATAGTGATTTTGGAGTTCATCGTTCCCCTCTTGCAGGATTTCAGAAATACGATTCCTCACCGAACGGCTCATGGCTTTCCCCAAATTCATGAAATTGTTGAGCACTTCATGTTCAAATATTTTCTCGGGTAATCCCAATCCGTCGAGCATTCCATGCTCTTGCAGAACCGAAAGGTCTAGTACTTTATCACCAATAGCGACTCCTGCTCGCTTAATTCCCTCTTTTTTAAAAATACCGAAAGGCAGGTTTTGGATGGGGAAATCTGAATTTTCAGGTACTGCTACCCATGATTTTAGGTTGGGGTTGTTGGCCGCTATATCCATATTTTGATTTTTTATTCTGGTACTGCAAATATGCATGGCATAATTACATCCACAAAGAGGTAAAGAAGCAAGAGAGCTACTAAATTTGCGGGTTCAAAAATTTTAACGAGACGATAGCGCACTCATGAGCATTTCTGCACAATATGACCCGACCCAAGTAGAGGACAAATGGTACCAGTACTGGATGGATCGAAATTTCTTTCACGCCACACCAAAGACTGGCAAGGAAGCATTCACTATTGTAATCCCTCCTCCTAACGTCACTGGCGTCCTTCATATGGGACATATGCTCAACAATACCATCCAGGATGTGCTTACTCGAAAGGCGCGCATGGAAGGCAAAGAATCATGTTGGGTACCTGGAACAGATCATGCCTCTATTGCTACCGAAGCAAAAGTGGTGAAGATGCTACGCGAACAAGGCATCAAGAAGTCAGACTTGTCAAGAGATGAATTCATGAAGCATGCCTGGGAGTGGAAAGAAAAATATGGAGGCATCATCCTGGAGCAACTTAAAAAACTGGGCGCATCATGTGATTGGGATAGAACAGGGTTCACTATGGATCCTAACTACCATGATGCGGTAATCAAGCAGTTTGTAGACCTATACAAGAAAGGATATATATATCGCGGTCTGCGAATGGTAAACTGGGATACAGAAGCGCAAACCACCATTTCGAACGAAGAGGTTATCTACAATGAAGATGGTGAAAAGGCGATCCTCTATCATGTAAAATATCAGATCAAAGACTCAGATGAATTTGTAACCATAGCCACACAGCGTCCTGAGACGATCATGGGCGATACTGGTATTGCTGTAAACCCGAGCGATGATCGATTCAAACATTTGATTGGTAAAAAGGCATTGGTTCCTTTCATCAACCGTGAGATTCCCATCATCGGTGACGATTATGTAGAACTGGATTTTGGAACGGGTTGCTTGAAAGTGACGCCCGCGCATGATCCTAATGACTATGAAATTGGTCAAAGACACAATCTTGAAACCGTAGATACCATTAATCTTGATGGTACTTTGAATGAGAAATGTGAGATCGATAAATACGTAGGTGAAGATCGATTCAAGGTTCGAAAGATGATCGTTAAAGATCTAAAGGCTGCTGAAATTCTGGTGAAGGAAGAAGAGTTTATTACTAAGATTGGTCGTTCTGAACGTACCAACTCTGTAGTAGAGCCTAAGCTTTCCTTACAGTGGTTCATCAAGATGAAAGACATCTCCAGACGTGCGCATAAAGCGGTGATGGATGATGAAATTCAATTATTCCCTTCAAAGTTTAAGAATACCTACAACCACTGGATGGAGAATGTGCGAGACTGGTGTATCTCGCGTCAGCTTTGGTGGGGACAACGAATTCCAGCCTACTACTACGGCGAAGGTGAAGATGATTTTGTAGTTGCTCATAATATGGATGAGGCAATAGAAGAAGCGAGAAAAGCAACAGGGAATGATGGTTTGACAGCAAACGACCTTAGACAAGACGAAGATGTACTCGATACGTGGGCATCGTCAAACTTGTGGCCAATTGCTGTATTTGACGGGTTTAATGACGACTGCTTTGACAAGGAAACAGGAAAAATTGATAAGAGCAAGAACGAAGACTTAAACTTCTTCTACCCTACCCAAACCTTGGTTACTGCTCCAGAGATCTTATTTTTCTGGGTAGCTCGCATGGTGATTGCTGGATACGAATACCTGGATGAAAAGCCATTTGAGAATGTATACCTCACGGGAATCGTACGTGACAAGCAGCGTCGTAAAATGTCCAAGTCGTTGGGCAACTCACCCGATCCACTGGATCTGATTAAACAGTACGGTGCAGATGGAGTAAGAACGGGAATGCTGTTCAGTTCTCCTGCTGGAAACGACCTGTTGTTTGATGAGAAGCTGGTAGAGCAAGGAAGAAACTTTTCTAATAAAATCTGGAATGCCTTCCGCTTAGTTAAGGGATGGGGAATCACTGATTCTGAGCAACCAAAAGTAAATGCGCAAGCCATTGCATGGTTTGAAAGCAAACTCAACAAAGGTTTAACCGAGTTAGAAGATCACTTTTCTAAGTATCGAATGTCTGACGCGTTGATGACAGCATATAAGCTGATTTGGAATGACTTCTGCAGCTGGTACCTCGAGTGGATCAAGCCTGAATACGGAAAACCGATTGACGCCACGACACATGCAGCTACCATTGAACTGTTTGAGAAGGTATTGAAGCTTCTACATCCATTCATGCCTTTCATTACAGAAGAGCTGTGGCACGAGCTTAAAGACCGTCAAGACGGAGAAGCAATCATCGTAGCGGAGTGGCCAAAGGCTGAAAGCTTTGATGAGGAAATTCTAAAAAAAGCAGATCTATTGTTTGAGATTACTTCAGGCATTCGAAACATTCGAAACTCAAAAGGTATCTCACCCAAGCAAAGCTTGGATTTATTTACTAAATCGAGTTGCATAGCTGAAATAGGTGACTCGCTATCTAAACTCAGCAACCTATCTTCTATCGGTCATGAAGATAAACCAGCTAATGCTTTCAGCTTCGTAGTAGGGTCGGACGAATTCTTCATCCCGGCATCCGAGAACATCGACATTGAAGCGGAGAAGAAGAAGATCGAAGATGAGCTTAACTACACACGTGGTTTCATGAAGTCCGTAGAGAAAAAGCTTTCAAATGAGAAGTTTGTAAATGGTGCGCCTGAGCAGGTAGTAGCCATGGAGCGTAAGAAGCTCGCTGATGCGGAAGCAAAAGTGAAGACATTGGAAGAGAGTTTGGCCAGTTTATAAGAGTTACAAATCAAAAGTGATAAGTCACAAGTTTTAGTGGCTTGTCATTTTTGTGGAGTCATTCCGAGGAACGAGGAATCTTTGCTTAATGTTTTAAAGACCTTTCTTGAAGGTTGAAATGACATGGGTTAAGGAATATGAAAACAGACCTCTTAAACTTTCCTGTACTTCCTCCATGCTTCTCTTAATGATTCTGCTGCTGTTGAAAGTACATACTGGGGACTTCCTGTACCTCCCATGCTAATAGTTTTATATTGTGTGTCAGCTAACCCAGATGGGACAACATATTTTAGTTCGATGGAAGGAGTTTCATTTTCAACTACATCGACCAATTCATCTGTGAAACTCTGTCTTATTATGTGACAAATCAGTCTAAAATCCTCATTTAACAATTCTTCATTTAAGAACGCCTCAAATGCAATTGCCAGATATTCTACTTTTACAATAGAATCACTTTGTTCTAGCGTTGTGATTAGCGCATCGCCAAATTTGGTTCTTCTCTTCTCATCTTCCTTAGATTCTTCAATTACCTTTTTTCTTTGCTCCTCTGAGAACTCACCGATGTGTTCCACAAAGGCTTTAATCTTATTGAGATAAGTAACATCTCTAATACTCAGTACACCTTTATAGAGATTGATAGTTGTACCTAATATTGGAATTCCTTTTACAATTTCATTCTCAATAACAGAATCTATTAAGGCTTCAGTTGTGTCGGCTAAGATTCCAGTAAAATTCTTATTCATAACTATTAATAATTGTACGAGTTCTTAACGTCTTCGTTTTATTGCATCCCACTTCCCTACTACAGTTATTTGAAAAATCTTATAAAAGCGGTATATTCGAATACACCGTTTAATTCTTCTGATGCTTATTCTCGCCTGTTTTTAGTGTATTTTCTTTTGTAATTAGGAATTGGCATCGGGTAATTGAAAGGGTGCTTATTGCATAGAGTTGGATTGTAGACACAAATAAGCTTTTCAATGCCACATGAACAAAGAAGAATACTACACACTATTCAGTAAAGAGAAAAGAGAAGCAGCCTTAAATCGGGTTTGGGAGAACAGAGATATTGAGATCCAAATCTATTGGAAAAGAGCAACATATTTTTGGACATTTATTGCTGTTTCTTTAGTAGGTTATATTTCACTAATAACATCATCAAGCTTTACTGAATTAAAGACTTCTTTCCCTCAAATAGAGTATTTAGTAATAAACTTAGGTCTTGTATTTTCAACTTCATGGGTATTAGTTAATGCTGGGAGTAAGAGGTGGCAGAATAATTGGGAAAATCATATAAAAGCACTTGAAGATGACATAACTGGTCCTGTTTACAAAGTCTCTTGTAAAGAAGGAAGTTACTCAGTAACGAACATAAATTTCACGGTTAGTATCTTTGTTACAGCTCTATGGGTCCTCCTAGGAGTCAGGTATTCCATTTTCAATTTATCGTTCAACTGCAATAAATGTCATATTGACTGGATATGGATAACTACAACCGTTATGACATTAGCAATTCTTTATTTAATGATTTTTAGTTACGGTAGGAGAAAATCGCGATCGCACCAACTTAATTTCATAATAAGAGAGGCAGAATTTAAAGCATAGACAAAATAATGTCATTTACAACAACCTATTAAAGTTCTTCTGAATGTATAATAAGAAGGTAGAAAATACATTAAATAATGTAAAGGAACATGGCTGGCAAGTAGTTAATCTTAGAAATTGTGGATTAACTCAATTCCCTCAGGAATTGTTCTATCATCCAGATATTGTAACAATTGATCTTGGCAATGATGAATTCACTGAAGAGGAAAATCGTAACAGAATTTCAAACATCCCTGATGACATTGGAAAAATTAAAAACCTCCGAACTTTAAATCTTGAGTATAATCAAATCACAAGCATTAGTGATGAACTATCGGGCTTGCAAAATCTTGCTTATCTCAATCTAAAAAACAATAGACTTAAAGAGCTTCCTGAAAAAATTGCCAATATGGAGCAATTGAAGAGACTGGAAATAATCAATAATCCATTTGAAATTCTTCCCCCAGAAATAGCGGCACGTGGCATTGACTCAATTAGAAATTTTTTCAAAGAATTAAAAGAGCAAGACTTTATTTATGAAGTTAAATTAATAATTGTTGGAGAGGGTAGAGTTGGAAAGACATGCTTATCAGAAGCGTTAATAAATGATGATTACGAGTTGAATGATGAAGAAAGCACAGAAGGAATTAATATTGACAGATGGGTAATTCCAACAGATGAAATAAAGAAAATTAACTCAGAAATAGAGAGAGATTTTCAAATTAATATTTGGGACTTCGGGGGACAGGAGATTTACCATTCTACTCATCAATTCTTTTTAACAAAAAGATCTATTTATCTTCTTGTTACAGAATCCCGAAAAGAAGATAGGCACGATGACTTCTTTTATTGGCTGAATATCATTCAGCTTCTGGGCGACAAAAGCCCAGTAATGATGGTTTTGAATAAGTGCGATCAGCCTACTAAGGAATTGCCAATTAAAGAATATCAGTCAGCTTTTTCTAACATTATTTCATTCAATAAAATTAGTCTCAAGAAAGATTTTAAACACACTCTCCAAGAATTTAAGAATTTACTTAAAAAAGAAGCATCCAAAATGCCACATATTGGCACCCCATTACCAAAAGTATGGGTTGATATTAGAAGGGAGATAGAAGATTTAAAGTTAGACGGGAAAGCTTACATAAGCAGAGATGAATATCTAACAATATGCAAGAGACACTTTAGGCGCGAGGATAGTGCTCTTTTCATAAGCGAATATTTCCATGACTTAGGTGTCATAATACATTTTCAAAATGATGTGGAATTACGGGACATAGTCATACTAAATCATGAATGGATTACCAAAGGAGTCTATAAAGTACTGGATGACAAAAAGGTCATAGATCAGAATGGAAAGTTTAGTACAGAAGATATAATTAGAATCTGGTCTGATCATGAATACAAGTCCAGAATCAAAGAACTGATTTCTCTAATGAAAAACACAAAGTTTGACCTTTGTTTTGAACTTAAATCAGGAGAATATCTTATACCAAGGTTATTGCCTGTTGATGAGGTTAGCCATAATTGGGAGTCTAGTCCAAATAATGTCAAGTTTGAATTTGAGTACAAATTCATGCCAAAAGGAATACTTGCCCGACTAATTGTCAAAATGAATTCTGACATTCATGAAGATACTTATTGGAGATATGGAGTAGTTCTCAAATATGAAGATACACGGGCTATCGTAAGAGAAAAATACTTTGAAAATAAGATAGCAATCGAGTTAAATGGAGAAAATAAAAGAGAATTCCTTTATTTAATAAGAAAGACTATTAACGAAATTCATAAAGACTTTACAAAACTAATTGTAAAGGAAATGATTCCTTGTAATTGCGAAGTTTGCAAATCAACAACAAATCCTCACTTTTATGAATACAATTTATTGAGAAGATACGAGGCAAAGGAATTAAAAAAGATTAGATGTGACTTAAGTCTTGAAGAGGTTTCTGTTTTTGAACTAACTAGCAACATAGCAAAAAAAGCTTTATCAAATGAAAAGTATTTCGCATGTGAAAATAAAAATGCTGGTGTCTTACAAGGGCTTGATTTTCCCAATGCAAATTTCTTTCCAGAAAATGATAGCGCAACAGTGTTTATTAAAACATCGACCAACCCTGACTATTATGGAATAAGAGATCGAGATTATCTACTTGATTCAGAAATTGAGAAAATAGAGAAAGAATACAAGAACTATTTTATTCTTGATTATTACTGCTTCGAAAACTACTTATATCATCCCGAAAACCTGAATGAGCTTAACCTTGAAGGTTTCGATTACAATCTATACATAAAAGACCTTGTTCAGAAAAAAAACGATCGTAAAGACGAAATCGTAAGTGTGTTCAAAGGAGCACGAAAGACTTATCAAGAGTTTAAAGGGACAATGAATAATTTCAAAGATCCTAAAAATGAGAATCAAATAATTGAATATCTCAAGTCAGACGATATTGAGATTTTCTTTAAAGCCTTTAGCATTAAAAGTTATTACAGAAAAGACTACCTAGCTAAATACCAGCTAACAATAGAAGAACTTTCAAAGACAAATTGGTTTAGAAAAAAGATTTCTGAGAAACTACAACTTGGTGAAAATGATTAAAATACAATTAAAAAGTACTAGACGAAATCGTCTCAGATAATCGCATTCTAATTAGAATTAATAATCTATTAATCAATCCACCTTATATACCGTTAGTGCATTTCGCTTCTTCTGGATCACTTAGTAAGAAAACTAATTCAGAGTTATCTCCAAGAAAACTTCTTACTTCATACCAAATCCTTCACCTCAACCCCTAGCCCTTTGCAAATATTCCAGAGTGTGCCAATGGTGATGTTTTTACCCTCTTTGGTGATCTTAACCAGATTGGATTTCTCTATAGTCGCGCGATTGGCCAATTCTTGAAATGACAAGCCTTTTTCCTGTCTAATTTCATCTATGCGTTTACCTACGAGTCGAAAGAATTCTTCTTTAGAGGACATGATGGTAATAATGGCAGATATATTCCATAATTTTGGTGGTATAAATACCACCAATTGAATCTTTTAAATAGAATCATTTGGAAACTGACCACAAACAACACGTACTAGCTTGTCTGGAAACGCTTTTTGAAACTGTTGATCCTCAAGATCTACACGACAGCATTCAGGACTTATTCTTTAGTTACATATCTGCCAAAGATGCCGTCTACCCTTCTCATGAAATGGTCAAGCATGTGTATTTCTTGTTGTTGTTTTTAAGGGAGGTTGAGGATGCGGGGATAAACCAGTAACCTAATTTGGATTAAAAGCACCATCTATCAATCCATCCTCTTCAATACCTTCAAGTCCGTTGTCTTTATTCTTTATTTCAATCTTCTGCTTTAAGGAGAACTTCCCTGTCTTATCAGTAAGTTCCTCCGCGATCTGCGAGATATCGTAAGACAAATCATGATAGCTCTTCATAATGTTCGCTACATGCTCGGCAGAAGTAGCTGCTTGCTCCGACCCTGCTGCAGTCTCCTCTGAAATAACCACGATTTGCTCAATAAGAGAGACTATTTGTTTGATATCGTTGGTCTGTTTTTGAGTCGATTCTACAATATCACTAGACATATCAAAAGTGGAATTATAGCTATCCAAGATCTCATTAAATGAAATTTGAGCATGAACCACAGAGTCAGCACTTTCCTTCACCACCCCATTCATCTCTTTGATAAACTTACTGGTTTCGTTGGCAGAGTTTTGAACATTCGCCACCAGCTTCTCAATATCTTTTGCTGAACTTTGCGATTGTTCTGCAAGCTTCCTAATCTCATCTGATATCACAGAAAAGCCCTTTCCTGCATCACCCGCTTGGGCAGCCTCGATAGCGGCGTTTAATGCCAATAAATTGGTTTGCGAAGCAATGCTTTGAATGATGCTGAGTATTCCAGAAATCTCAGAGGAATACTTGGAAAGATCGTTGATCGACTCGGTACTTTTTTCAAAAAACTCTAGGATATCCTTAAAGCTATCCCCCACCTTTTCAATGGTTCCAACACCATTCTTACTTCTATCTACTCCATTCGACGAAGCTCCATTAATCGCTTCTGCCTGATTACTTATTTGACCAGATGAACGCATAATGTTTTCCACCAAAGCAGAAGTATTATTAACCTGCATCACTTGATTACCGGCACCTGAGCTTATTTCTGAAATTACAGCAGACATTTCTGAAATTTGCAAACTCACTTGCTCACTGTTTTCATTACTTACATGCGCGATAGACTTGATTTTCTCTGCTTGGTCAACGATATCAGTAATCAGTTCAGAAACTTTATCCAATGCTTTATTCAGATTGTCCGACAACTGTAAGACTTCTCCTTTTGTGTCCATTCGAAAGCGCTCAGTAAGGTCACCATCCGCGAGGTGATTGACGATTCTATCTAGTTCTTGAAAAGGCTTGAGCAACGATTCGAACAGGTCATTGATTGACTGTCCCAATTTCCTCCACTCACCAGTGTGGGTCTCCGTATCCATACGGAAGCTGTAGTTTCCGGATTCCACCACGTGATTGATGATTTTTTCAGTTTCACTTACTGCATTCAAAAGATTCGCTTGCTGGCTTTCAAGTTCTAATCGCTGTTGGTCAGATTCGTCACTTTTAATTTTTAACTGCTCTTTTTGCTCAACGATGCTTTTTTCAAACTTTTGGTTGACAGAGACAAGCAAGTAGAGTTCGAATAGGATGATGAATGCAGTAGCCGTAGTAGAAATATTGTACTTCAATAATGAGGGATCAACAAAGGGTAATTCCGATACTGGCAACCCGAGTAGCGCCTGGATCTCATCAAAGAAGAGAAAGTTAAGAAACATCCCTATCAGGGTGATATTGAAGAATGTACGTTCTCTTTTAAAATCAAATATTACAGCCGTACCGACAATCACAGGCCATAGGTGAATCTTCGTAGTAGGCAAGCGCATCATTCCAGGATCAATGCCTTGCGCAATAAATTGAAGATTGAAATAGTAGAATGAAAGTGACAAATAAATCGCTACACCAAATAATAAAAACAACCTCGCATACTTATGCAGCCCCATCCGATTGAGAATGAAACTTATTACTGGAACCGGCAACAAGACCAGTGTCTCTGTGGCTGCTTCCATCACACCAGAGGCAATCTGAACTAAACTTAGCACAGAGAGCATCGGAATAAGAAAAAGAATGAGGCAATTAGCGTAGAAAATACGATT
Source organism: uncultured Roseivirgaceae bacterium (assembly GCA_964634415.1). GTDB lineage: Bacteria > Bacteroidota > Bacteroidia > Cytophagales > Cyclobacteriaceae > Ekhidna. Next base: position 13,612 of record CAZWLS010000024.1, read on the forward strand.
CTTAATGATATCCTCCATACCAGGGTTTGTTCCGGCATAAAGAACTTCTCTTTTAAACCAATTCATATAGGGTGGTCGGGTTTAATATTAGATAGTGAGACTTTAAAAAAAAGTAAAGTTTTCCTTAACTCCTAGGTTAGCATCAAGAAACTCAAAACAGCATATGCAAAAAAGTCGTGAGAATGCTATTTTCTAAGACGCTTAAGTTCCTCCTCAATTTTAGACAATCGATCTTCAGTCTTGTCAGGTATTGGAATGTGCGGGCTTGCAATTGCTACAACTGAATATATTTTGTAAATGGAATCTAGCTTGTACGTTTTATCAGTATACCTTGAATCATCCGCTGAAAGAATGAATTCTTGCGATTGCAAATTTGTCAACCGCCTGATCACAAGTTCTTGATCAGTGACTAAGATTAGTACTTTATTAATTAGCTGATCTATTTCACTTTTTTCTAGCTCCTTCCCGAAAAGAATATCTCCATGTTTGATGCCATGATCACCAATGGTCATTTCGGTCCCATTCATTTCAAAGGCGATATCTGGTTGTTGCGACAATGCAGGAAATCCTGTCTGCTCCAGTCCATCGATAAAACTTTTATCGGTATGATGAACAACATAATCCAAATGTCCACCAGCTCTCACTAGCCTAACATTAAGATTCGGTGATCTATCACTCCCTTTTAATTGATGTGCCTTATTTAGCTTTTCATTAAGCGTATTGACCTTAAATATCTCATTTACAGTAAGCTTACGTGTCAACAGTGAATCAATTGAAATGCCAAAATAATTAGCCATTGATATCAGCATTTCTATTTTAGGCTCTGACCTCCCCTCTTCATAAGCACCCACACTCGCACGCGCTAAATTGAAAATCTTTGCAAAATCAGCTTGACTAAGCTTTTTAGCCTGCCTGATTTTTTTGATGTTTTCACCAACGTAAGAAAGATTTATTCTATTTTTTTTAGCCATGCCAAAACTTTTAGCAGTTCTTTCCGTAAATGTATCTAAATTTGTTAAAACAGTCAATCGAAGTAAATTCGATACTGAACCTCAAACACACAGTTAAATGAACCACAATTTCGAAAAAGTAAGAGAGTACCTATTAGAACTGGACTTTACACTTGTACAAGAAGACGAAGCTGAAGGAGTCTTTGTTATAGATAAAGAAGATGAAGGGCTTACAAATGTTGTCTTGATTGTTGCCGAACCAATGGTAATTGTAGAACAGTTTTTATTTGAACTCAAAAATCCAACATCGGACGCTTACAAACAGCTACTAATCAAAAACCGAGACATCATTCATGGCGCATTCGCAATGGATGATTCCGGAAAAGTTTTCTTCAGAAACACACATGAGTGCGAAAACCTTGACCTAAATGAAATCGAGGCTACACTCAACTCACTAGCGCTGCTATTGAGCGAGTATTCTCAAGAAATAATTGAACTAAGTAAATAATTGACAAAACGAACTAAATAATAAAGCAATGGGAGTATTTAAGAGACTTTTTAAAGTAGGACAGTCAGAAGCACATTCTGCAATAGATAAATTGGAGAACCCAATAAAAATGACGGAGCAAGGTATCAGAGATTTGAAAAAAGATCTTGATGAAAGCTTAAAAGCTTTAGCTGAAGTAAAAGCTATGGCTATCCGTTCAAAAAACGATGTAAAAACTCATAAGTCGAAAGCCGATGAGTATGAAAATAAAGCAATCCAATTGTTGAAGAAAGCTCAATCCGGAGAGCTAGATGCTGGTGAGGCTGATCGATTAGCATCTGAAGCTTTATCTAAGAAAGAAAGCTATACTAAGGATCTGAACAGTGCGAAGGAAGACATGAATCGATTCGATGCAAATGTTGCTCAGCTGGACAGTAAGATAAAAAAGTTAAAGTCAGATATCAGTACTTACGAAAACGAACTTCGTACCTTGAAGGCACGCGTGAAAGTGAGCGAGGCTACTGCTAAAGTAAACAAGCAAATGGCGCAAATCGACTCAAGCAGTACAGTATCTATGCTAGAGCGCATGAAAGATAAAGTAGCTCAGCAAGAGGCGCTGGCAGAAGCATATGGCGAAGTAGCTGGAGAAGATAAATCTCTAGACGATGAGATAGACAGCGCGCTTGGCGAGTCGGACAATTCTGATGATCTAGCTGCACTGAAGGCTAAACTTGGAATGGACAAGAAATGATAATCACAGATGTAATAAAGGCCGCTTTGATCATTATTATCGCGGTCTTTCTATTCGGATTTATCTTCAGCTTCCTTTTCAAAGTTGGAATCATACTTCTGATAGTACTTGCAGCGATCTATTTAATTAAGAAAATATTCACTGAATAATATGTTTAGTAACCCATTTAAAAAGAAGAAAGAACCAGAATATGACGTTACAAATCTGAGCGTATTAGATCTGGATACCGGTTTCATTTTTGACTATGATATGAAGTCATGGGTAGTTCAAGAAACATATGAGTACGATTGGGGAAATAATAATTATTCCAACGAATATAAAGTACACAGTGGTGATGAAACGGCATTCTTAAGTGTGGAGGATGATGGTGATATTAATCTGAGCATGGTAAAGTCCATTAAGCTTAGAACCATAGAGGAAGATATAAGCGATGAAATCACTAAGAACAAGAAGCCACCAAAGACCATTCATTACCAAAATGAGTCGTATTTTCTGGAAAATGATTCTGCAGGATACTTTCGTGATACCACAAAGAAGACAGAGGATTGGGAGGAACTAATCACGTGGGAATACTATAATGAAGCCGAAGATAAAATTGTATGCTTTACGCAGTGGGATGAACACAATATTGATGCAGCGGCAGGAAAAGTGATCGAAGTGCATCAAATTACAGATATCATCCCTGGTGAGAAGTAAAATCCATTAATGAGATATAACTTTATATCATCAAAGCACTGCAAACTTTTATTCAAATAACTACTAGATGAAAAATATCAGATCCATTGTTTTGCTAAGCCTTGTCATCTTCATGGTTTCATGTGGAGGATCAGATTTCGTTAAGAGTCCAACTGACGATATCGTAAGAGATCTTCCTAGAGATGAGGTATTTTCTATCATCCTTTATGATATGGATCAAAAAGGAAACTTTTCTAACACCTATTATCACAGATATCAGGTAATTAGAGAAATAGAGGGTGAGGTTTCAGAGTCTATTACAGACTGGAAAGAGGTAAGCGAACGGGAATTCAGTAAGCATATTGATGACATGGGAATGGAAATCGTGGCACGCGATTCTACTGGAACTTTGAATAAAACAGCAGCTCCTCCGGGATACAATAATTATGTTGGAAACCCAAGATATGGAAGATGGGAAAATCATGGAGGTACCAGTTTCTGGGCTTTTTATGGACAGTATGCTTTCATGAGCAGTCTTTTTAGAATGTCCATGTTTCCAGTACACCGATCTTATTACAATGATTGGAGAGGTAACTATTACGGAACTGGCAGAACCTACTATGGACCAGCAGGTGGAAGCAGATACTATGGTACAGGAAGTGGCTACAGTCGAACAAATAACCCAACATCTTCCTGGAACTCGAATAGATCATCGACATTCAAAAGCCGTGTAGCAAGTAGAACATCACGTTCTAGTGGAAGAAGTAGTAGCAGTAGATCGCGGGGAGGAGGAAGAGGAAAATAACTTAACTTGACAATATCTAGATAGACCTAAACTAAAGATTATGATTAGCATATTAGATGGTGCACTTACCACATTGCTCTACATTCTTGCCAGCTTCATCCTATTTGTAGTTGGCAAATTCGTTTATCAACTTTTTCACCCAAAAGTTAAAATATCATTTGAGCTGGTTGAAAATGACAACCTGGCTTTTGCCTTTGCCCATGTTGGTTATTTTATTGGACTTCTGCTTGCAATTGGAAGTGCCGTATTAGGTGAATCATACGGACTGATAGAGGATTTGATCAATATAGGTATCTACGGCACATTGTCGATTATCCTATTGAACCTCTCCATCATCATAAATGACAAGTTAATTCTTTCCAAGTTCGATTTAAAAAAGGAGATTCTTGCCGATAGAAACGTTGGTTCTGGAATAGCAGAAGGAGCGAGTGCAATTGCTACCGGTTTGATTGTTTTAGGAGCCATTCACGGTGAAGGTCATGGAACCGGAGGTCCAATAGTTACTGCAGTTCTATATTGGTTGTTAGGGCAAGGAATCATGTTTTTAACAACAATAGTATATAACCTCATAACACCATACGATATTCATGAGCACATTGAAAAGAACAATGTTGCTGTGGCTGTCGGATATGCAGGTGCTATCATCGCCATAGCGAACTTGATTCGCTTTGCGTTGATGCATGATTTTGAAAGTTGGGTAATAACCTTAGAAGATGTTGCTGTGGATGTTACAATCGGTTTGGTATTCCTGCCAATTGCTCGCTTGATGGCTGATAAAATTCTACTTCCTGGGAGGAATCTTACTGACGAACTCATCAACAAAGAGAAACCTAACGTTGGGGCAAGTATTGTAGAAGCTTTTGCCTACATCGGTGGATCTATGCTCATCGTATGGGCATTATGATCTAAGATTAAATGAACCGAACTTCCTTCCTACTCAAAGCTGCACTTTTTGCAACTGGACTAGCTGGCATTGTATCTGAGTATACGCTCTCTACCCTAGCCACCTATTTCCTGGGAGATTCCGTGTTTCAATTTACCATGATCGTTTCTATCATGCTCTTTTCCATGGGCATAGGTAGTCGCATCAGTAAGAACATCGAAGATAGCCTGCTTGAAAAGTTTGTATGGATTGAATTTGGATTGTCGTGCATTGCTTCGAACGTTACTGTAATCGTATATACAGTCTTCGCATTTTACGGTGATCCAACCATCATCATATACATCCTTAGTATCCTAATTGGATTGTTTATTGGAATGGAAATCCCTCTAGTCGTCCGACTGAATGAAGGATTTCAAAGCCTACGAGTAAATATTTCATCCGCTCTGGAAAACGATTACTATGGGAGTTTAGCAGGAGGCGCCTTCTTCGCTTTCATAGGTCTGCCAATTTTAGGTCTGACTTATACCCCACTTGTCTTAGGCATTGTCAACTTCTCTGTGGCTATATTATTTATTGTAGTAATCTGGAATGAAGTAAAACCTGAACAAAAGAGGCGACTTATAATCTATGCTTCATTCACTGCCACACTCCTCATTACATCTGGATTGATGTCAGAGAAGATTGTGAAATGGGGAGACCATCTTAGATACAGGGACAGAGTGGTATACAGTGAGCAAACACGCTATCAAAAGATTGTATTAACAAAAGGTGAAGGTAACTATTGGTTATTTCTAAATGGTAATCAGCAATTGAGCACTTTTGACGAGGAGTTATATCACGAGCCTTTGGTTCATCCTATCATGCAGCTTCATAATAACCCTAGAAGCATATTGGTTTTAGGAGGTGGCGATGGTGCTGCGGTAAGAGAACTTCTAAAGTATCCCGATCTCGAGGAAGTAGTGTTGGTAGATCTTGATCCTGCAGTTACGGATCTTGCCAAAACACATGAAGTACTTTTAGACATCAATAAAAATTCATTAAACCATCCCAAAGTGACGGTAATCAACCAAGATGGTTTTACCTATCTCGAAAATATCAACAGCAGATTTGATGTTGCAATTGCTGATTTCCCAGATCCTAGAACCGTTGATCTAGGTAGATTATATTCAAGAGAGTTTTATTGGTTGTGCAATCGTGCGCTTAAAGAAAATGGAATGCTTATAACTCAAGCTGGTAGTCCATATTATGCTGAAAAAGCATTCAAGTGTATTGACACGACCATGAGCGTAGCCGGATTTAAAACTTTGCAGCTCCACAATCAAGTGCCGACATTAGGTGAATGGGGTTGGGTCTTGGGAGCTAAGAATACGAACGAAGATCTTAGAACTAAGCTAAGAAAATCCGACCTAGGGAATATTGAAACGAAATGGCTGACAAATGAAGCAATGACAGCACTCTGCTCTTTTGGAAAACAGGTACTACCGAAAGAAAAAGGAACGGTAGCAGTAAACAAACTTCATGATCCAGTGCTCTACAAATATTATGAGAATGGCCGCTGGGATATATACTAGCTTAGTTTTAGTGCAGCCATGATTCCTGAATCTACCGCCTCATAGAGTAAGGGCAATCTACCATTATCAACTCCAGCATAAATCAGATCAGCTCCTTTATCATTAGCATCATTGAACAAAAATCCCAGAGCAGGGATACTCATAGCATGTCCCATTACATTTATATGACAAGCTTCTATTTCTAAGCTTTCATCCAACATCTCTGATATATATGATAATGTCTCTTGAGCAATGTCTTCCTTATGATCTGGAATGGTGGTGAGGTAATTTCTATCCTCTGGCTGGAGGCAATAATAGGCTGTTATAATCCTCTTACCTCCTTGCGATTGTTGATCTTGAACGCTGCTGTCAATAAACCCTAGAAAAGCTGAATTTTCTCCTATGTATTCATTTTGCCAGTAACCATATTTTTTCGGAGTGCCATCACAAACAAAATTCATCACCATCCACGGAGCCTGTTGTTGATCAAACAGGGTAGATTCTTTCGGATAAACATATTTCAACGCGTGTTTTTGACCGGCATAGATGATATTTTCAGCTTTATAGGTATTCACTTTTTTTGCTAAAACATCAATAACCTCGACACTGTAGCTACCCCCAACTTTTTCAATTCTACTTACTAAGTGATTCTTTTTGATTTTCTCATCATGAACCTTTATAGCAATCCTATCCAGAAAATATTGATTCCCTTGTGGAGGAGAAAACAAGTCCACAGATTGATTGAGGTATGGGCGACACATAAAATAATGTACGCCTGCTAGTGCTGATACTTGATCCGATCTACCTCCCCAGTCATCCATCATGTGATAGTCAAGCTGCCGTTTAAATGAATCTTCGGTATTGATTTTATCTGATAGAAAGTCCCAAAATGTCAGATCATTTAGATCCCTAAACTCCTCGCTGATCAAGCGGGTAGGAAGATGCATTGTACCAGCATAACGATCTAAAATTCTATAGAATTGATCTTTGGAAGCACCATCTTCAATTACCTCCTTTCTTCTTTTTCCGTCTTCGAAACACTGTTGTCTTCGTTGAAAAGGGATCACATGTTGACGGTCCTTAAATGTCCAGTTTTTCTTCCAGGGTTCATATTTAATGATGTCTAGTTGCTCAAATAGCTGCAAAACCTCAGAACCATAAGTCTCTGGATATGCCAATTCATAGTGAGCTCCCTGACTAAAAGTTAGTTCATCAAAAGTCTTTGCTGCAGAAGTACCTCCTAGTCTATTAGACAATTCAAAAAGTAAAAAATCAGTATCACCGAGTGTACTTGCAGCACTTATTCCAGCCAAGCCTCCTCCTACAATGATGGTTTGCGTAGACCCTCCTTCAATTTTATTCCACTGTCGACTTTCCATCATCAAATGCCCTACCCCATGATCAGAATTTATATAGACAGGAAAGTTCCCTTTGATCCATTGCTTACAGCTTTGTAACCAAAATGGAAGACCAATTGCTGCAATTGAAGTACCCTTTATAAACTTCCTCCTATCCATATTTTATAAAAGTATCTTCTTTAAGTATGGATTCTTCTCATTGTTCTTCCAAATAAAACCATCCAGAATGTAGTGCGTGACTTGAGGTACAGCCAACAGGCCTATTGAAAGAAGTTGGATAATCAGAGAGGGCAGTTCATCAGGATAGGCAATCAAGTTTCCAAAAAAACTTTCATTTTCACGATAGACCATGACATCCCATAAATATTCCTCTGCAAGCGCTAGAGCTAGCACAGAGACAACAACAATCAAGGTAGTTTTAGCAAATGAATTCCATCTTTTCGGAGCCTTAATATCCTGCTTCTTCGTTTGATAAAAAATCACCAACGCCAAATATGGTACTCCATGGGCTACCACATTAGTTATGGTAAGATCTGAGTTGAAATATACAATTCCGAGAAACCAATTACCGACTGTGGTCAACACCCATAAACATTTACCGATTGGAAACTCTAGCTTTTCCTTTATCGAGGAATATATTTCCTCTACTAGCCAAAATCCAATCAAACCAAAATAACACCAATTGCCTACCTGTTTTACTAACAGTCTGTCTATATCCCACGTTGGAATTTGGACAAAATCCCCGTGAACAAACCAAGCAAAATCCAGATCAGGCTGCATATGCCAATAGAAAATTGGATATAGCATAGACAGATAAATAATGAAATTATCTCCGATTACTTTTTTACGAAAGTCTTGCGCTCGAGCCTTATAAATTCGCATGAATCCAAATTGCTGCTTCACAAAATGGAACACAGCAACATACGCGAGACATCTCCAAAACAGATCTATGGATATAGCGGCTAGTCCAAAGGACAATACAAAACTCAAAATTGGAGCTACTATGAATAGCTTCCTGTGGTTGCTAAATTCTTCTTTATCCAGATAAGTCCGATGAATAGAACTCCACACGTGACTCACATCAATTCCTACAACTACTGTAACCCAAACCCACAAGGGTATATC
>CAZWLS010000025.1:0-14677 GCA_964634415.1 uncultured Roseivirgaceae bacterium
ATTTATTCTGGGAACGGGAGGCACAACACCAATACCAAAAATGCTGTTGGGTGAAAATGCCTTCAATATTCTTACACTTGAGCGCTTCACATTTTGGGCTACCATCTACGCCATGCCCCTGGCAGGCGAATTTCTTTGGCGATTAACAAAAGGCGACATATATCAGATGATTATTCGTAGAAGGTCGCGAACCATTCATTCTTTGTATGTAACCGTCTTCATAATTAGTATTTTTTTTAGCGCCGGATTCACCACCAACCTTAGTTTTTTCAGACCCCTGCAGCCAGATCCTATCGATCTAACGCCGATCAAAAACTTTCTCCAGACAGACAAACATTACAAATGGAGGTATTTGACCTTAGGATTTGGAGATCAGATGGCCTGGTTGTCTGCCAACACAAAAGCGCTGACAATAGATGGAAACTACCATTCTGCACGTAGAATTCCGGAGCTCACGTCCAGGGCAATCGAACGCCTTGAAAACGCAAAATACAAAGGCGTTGAAGGCATATTTACCCTTCAGCAATTCCTTAGCAATCCAGAAAAATTTCACCTTAAATACATCTTCTCTAATGACGCCTTCTATGATCCACTCCTATACTTTTCGGGGTGGCATCGAGTCAAATACCTAGATAATGGTATTATGGTTTGGGAAAGATCTGATGTATCTCAACTTCCATCCATTTTGCCCAAGAAAGATATTCCTGTCTATCAAAAATTGATGTGGGGGATTATACCTCTTTCAACTCTGCTGTTTGCATTCTTTACAAATATTCAGATGCACTGGGTTAGACATGTAATGGGAAAGAGAGAAGTTCACCACTACGAAAACCCTGAGAAAATCCGAGAAATAATTGATCCTGTGCTTTATCAGCTTATCAAATACTGGATAGTAATGTCTCTTTTGATGGGCCTGATTATTATTGGCAGAATATACTGGTTAAACATCAAACAACTGACACATGAGCGGGTGATAACATCTTACTATGATGCCATAGATTTTAAAAGATACTCAGAAGCATTTACGTTTTTTGACCCCGCCAGCGACCTTACTTCTGATCGATTTTTTCTGGAACTATCAGTGACGAATGGCTTACTTGAATCTTATGGAAAAGTAAATGAGATAACGCATGAGACACTTACGAAAAAAGAAAACTATGCCCGTGTTGAAACTACAATTACCTGGGTAACACCTCTAAAATCTGTTACCAAAAAAATTACTAATGAGGTCATAAAAATCGGATTCAAATGGTATCTAAAACCAAAAGAATTCAATCAATATATACCTAGTGATCAATTTTCAGAAATTACTTCTAACAACTTTATTAATCAGGGAAGAAGAAAAATAACTACAGAAGAGACACATCATGAAGACGTGTTGGATAGGCCTGTAACTTTGATTCGTAAGTCTACTATGGTGAAGACTGACACCTCTTATCACATAGTTGGTTTGATTCAAAATGTAGATAGTTATCCCGTTGATTTAACTATTAAAGCTACGCTACTAGATTCTCTTGGCCGGGAGCTAACTAGCTACTACGATAAAGAAAATATAAAGCACAAACTTTTGCCAAAAGAGACCACAGGATTCAGAATTGACTTTGATGAAATCGGATGGCAACTATCCAGACTTGATGGCGATAACTTGCCTTATACATACAAAATTGAAGTTCTTGGAACCGTTATTACGCAAGACCTATATGAAGACATAGCTTTACTGAATGTTGGCTATGACAGTAATTATATTTCAGGTTCTCTTTATAATAATGGAGATAAGACCGTTACTGTAACCCAGTTCATTCACAGCTATTTTAATGAATCAAGTGACTTGGTTTGGGTGGACAGTGAATTTGCTCTCAGCAGCGTGTTCCCCAAAAAAAGTATTCCTTTCAAACATCAAATAGGACTTCCAGAACAATTAAATATTATAAAAGTCAATGATCCAATCCTGCTTGTGAATGGAATCGACAACCGGCAACTTTCAAAAAAATATGCATCATATGATGCAGTGAGTTTTAATCCAATAGCAAGCGACAAAGACTATGATCTAGTTATCCATTTAAACAATTACATTGGAAATCCTACGCCTTATTAAATGCGTTTCTTTATCACTATATCGATTTTTATAATAACTGCCCCGCTATCTGCTCAAATAGTTGGACTAAAAGAGACATATAATGCGGGTGAATCCATTACATTCTATAGTACAAGTAAAACACTTGGTCTATCAGCCATGATAACGCATTCTTATGGCACAAACTGGATTGAGGGAGTTTTAGAAGAAAATAGAATCACTTTCAAAATTCCAGATGGAATTACTAAAAAAAAGGGAACCATTAACATTACTCTTATTCGAGGGAATACGGTTTATGATAAAGCAATGACAGTTGTTACCGCCAACAAGGACAGCGACAGAAGCATTGAGTCATATTGTGGACCAAAACATTTGATCGTAGGTATTAGTGATTTCACTATGATCACAACAACCGTATTGGACGGATATGATAATCCATATCCAACAGAAACACCTGTCGAATTTAAAAGTAATATTGAATCCGAAATTTCATCACAATTAAATAAGATGAAAGGATTGTTAGCATTCGAACGTTTCTACGCTCCTTCAGTGAAAGGTTATGGAGCAATTACCTCTACTTATGGTGAAACAAGATCAAAAGAGTTTCGAATAGATTTTTACGCCAACCATCCGGAAGATTTTACAATTTCCTACAATAGAGAGCATTCATATGCCGATGGTAATCAAATCGTCTCTTTTAAGACTTCAAAGATTAAGGATCAATTCTCAAATACAATAGAAAATGGCACATCAGTATCATTCAATATCACAAATGATGAAGGTAAAAGATATTACGGCACATCAGAGACAATTAATGGAATTGCAAATTTTCAATTGCCTGCACCATACAAAAAAATGGAGTGGAAGGTAGAAGCATCTATTTTAGGATTTGCTAAGTCCAATCAACTGGAAATTGAATTCCTGTCTTCTATTAAAAGCCTACCATTTACAACAACCGAAAAAACATTAATAATTGGACCCCTTGAAGGCTACATGGGACAGTTTACCAGAGAAGGCACACCGGTATCTATCATTTTAGAGAACAAGTCTAATTTTTATGAGTTTAATTTAAGTACCCAAAGCGGATATGCTAGACTCGATTACGGAAAGAATTTAATCTCGGATGGCACTTATAATGTTATTATGAAGGTCGCAGATCTTGAGGAATCAACTAAAATAACTGTGGAAGATGACAAAAAATAAGCTTTCATGGATATACTTGGCCCTGTCTTTCAGTCTGATAATAGGTGGATTGGCATATGGATCTTCCCAACTTCTAACGTATTTTAAGACGGGAGCAGATTTAAATGATTTTATCCTTATAGACACTAAATCAGTTAATGACTATTATCAACCAAGTATCAAATGGAGTCCTTTAAATAACGAAGGACGAGTAATGGAAGAAGCGTCACTAATAAAAATCTCAAGGGATTATCTTGCTTCCTACTACCACCAATACAATGCAATTAAGACTGGCCAAACCATCGGCCTAAATGATTATTTCACTGATAAATCCAGAGCTAGCCTGATTCAAATAGTAAATGATCAAAAGCGCGATGAGTTGGATATAACAGGAACAACTATTTCCCATCAAACCACTCTTGATTTCTATTCTGAAGATGGAACATTAATAGCCCTCAGCGATCGTGTAGTTAGCTATTCGAGGGTAAATAGAAATGGATTAATGTCGTTCGCCCAATATGACACGGCAAACTTCAAAGTAATGATGCTGCTTGAAGATAATTTTTGGAGAATCAGGCATAAGGTACGAACCGACGCAATCGGATCCGTTCAAAATACTGTCAATAAAGAAACTGAAATAAATCGTCGTAAAAAACTGGATTCAGGTCGCATAAAAGGGATTAACTACTACCCTAAAGAAACGCCATGGGTTGAAATGTGGGATTCATTTGATGCTGAGACCATTCAAAACGATTTCGAAAAAATTAAAGCCATTGGATTCAATACTGTTCGAATTTTTATACCCTATGATCATTTTGGAAGAGCGAATGTTTCTCAACCTGATATTCAAAACGTACTCAGTCTCATGAATATCGCACAAGAACAAGACATAAAAGTCATCGTGACATTATTCGATTTTTTCCTTGGTTATGCGGTTGAGGAGTGGTCGATCTCAGACAGACATGCCGAGCAATTAATAAATCAACTCAAATATCATCCTGCGTTACTCGCATGGGATATTAAAAATGAGCCTGACCTGGATTTTGAAAACGTTGGCAGAGATGTAGTAACTGAATGGCTTAAATTCATGCTACAACGAATAAGAAGCTATGATCCCGAAACACCGCTAACTATTGGTTGGAGTCAACCTGAGGAAGTAAAGACACTTCAAGATTATGTTGACCTCTACTCCTTTCATTATTATCGAAAGCCTGAGGATCTGAGTCCAATTCTCAACTCATTTGAGTTTAACAAACCTCTATTTATCGGAGAGACAGGAAGTCACACTTTCGACCGGTGGTGGTATCCATTCAAACGTGATGATGAAGATCAACTCAGCTATTTGAAAGATATAACCGAGATAATTGATTCGTATGAATTGCATTATGCATTCTGGACATTATATGATTTTGAAAACATTCCAAACAATGTGTCAGGTAAATGGCCCTGGAAAAAAGGACCTCAGAAAAGATATGGATTAATTCGAGCTGACGATTCAAGTAAACCAGCTTACCAGTTGATAAAAGATTTTAATAGCTATCTAGATGAAAAGTAATTTAAAAGTAGGCCTGGTTAGCCCATTACCTCCAAGTAAGACCACACTCACTGAATATGGATTTTACTTAGCTAATCACTTCGCTGAAAAAGAAGAGATTAGCGAATTACAACTTTATGTAGAGCAACTTGAGGATGAAAGTGTTAGCTATAACCCAACAAGTAGTAAGCAAAATTTCATTCCTTGTTGGAAATTCAATCGTTTTGGAAATCCGTTTTCGATACTAAAGGAAGTAAAAAAGAGAAAGCCAGATGTTGTCATCATCAACTTACAATTTCTTCTTTTTGGTGATAAAAAGATACCTGCTGCCATGGGACTACTTCTTCCCTCTTTACTAAGATTAAATGGATTCAAAACCATTGTACTCTTGCATAATATTATGGAAGAGGTGGATTTAGAAAAAGCAGGATTCACTAAGAATCCTCTAGCAAAATGGATTTACCAGCTAATTGGATATGTGCTTACCTGGCTCATTTTAAGGGCAAATCTAGTTGGAGTGACAATCGAAAAATATGTTGGAGTTCTACGATCTAAGTACAAGAAAAAAAATGTCGTTTTGCTTCCACACGGAACTTTTGAAATCCCTGAAGAACCTGATTATAAATTGCCAGATGGCCCGTTGAAGGTGATGACATTCGGAAAGTTTGGAACATATAAGAAAGTGGAAGTTTTGATTGAGGCCATCAAAATTGTAAGAGCTAAAACAAGCCTTGATATTGAAGTAGTTATCGCGGGAACTGACAACCCAAATGTAAAAGGATATCTCGATGAGGTTCAGAAGAAATATAGCGACGTAGAAGCTATCACATTCACAGGCTACGTAGCAGAAGAAGATGTTCCAAAAATATTTTCCGAATCCGCAGTGGTGGTTTTCCCATATACATCTACTACTGGTAGTTCTGGCGTATTGCATCAAGCAGGCAGCTATGGGAAAGCAGTAATCATGACTAACCTTGGCGACTTAGCCTTGCTAGTAGAAGAAGAAGGCTATAGAGGTGAATTTTTTGAACCTGAAGATGAGGAAAGTCTGTCTGAGTCCATCATTAAAATCTTAAAAGACCCTGACTATCGCAAGTCACTAGAACTGGCAAACTTCAGAGCTGCGTCCTCACTTAGCATGGAAGATATCACTGATTGGTATTTAATCCACATAGATAAAATCTTGAAATAAGCCATAGTTAAATTCATCCTCGAGAATAGCAAATATTACCAATTGTGTAGGTTGTGTAGCCCTTAAACACGAAAGTGAATTAATTAAGGCGGCTAAGTAAAACCTTGCTTGACCACTAAGATCTTAGTGGTCAAGCAAGGTTTAAAAACGCATAACTAAGATGCCTTATTTTTTTATCTCAATGACTCTTCCAGGAGTCCATGGAGCATTGTTCTCATCAAGTATCGCATTTATTGCAAGAAGGTCTTCTTCAACTATCTTCTTCAAACTTGCAATGACTGGATCAAGATATTCTTGAGCTATATTTTTAACTTCTTTCAAAGTTTCAGTGGGATCAGTAATGCTTGATGTCCCAGTCCAGATAGCAGTGTTTACTCGGTTGCTCACCGAAGGAGCTTGATCTATTTCAAGTTGCCTTTTAATCGGATCTCCGTAAAGCGAAATTCGTATTTCATCAAGTTGTGCTTCCATGGCATCTATTCTGTCATTCAAAGAATTATCCTTAACTATTCTTGCTGCTGACTTATAATATTTCAACGCTTCATTCAATTGATTAAATGTGCTTCTTGCACCTTGCTCGGCCTTAGAAAGATCCATGAGCTCTCGATGAAAAGCCAACATGGCTGCCGGGTCGGCTGGTGGTAAAGTCAGATTATCCAGTGTTTTCACTTCAAACGAAACAGGCTCAACCAGTTTTGTCACCTCCCCATTTATGCTCTTTGATAATTCAACCGTGTAAGAACCTGGAAGCACCATTATCCCAGAAGAACCATTTTTTGTAGGATCTGAAAGTTTCGTATCAACCCGATTAATAGCAGGATACTTCAAATCCCAAAATATTCGGTTTAAACCTTTAGAAGCACTTTTTCTCAACTCGTTTACCACTTCACCGTTAGCATCTTTGATTGTGAAGATCAGGTACGGTTTTTCCTCATCTTTCTCAGCTTGCAGTTGATCATACGTTGGATAGTAAACCGTTGCACCATCTTCTCGCTTCTCTCCTTCTGCTTTTTCGCGAGTGTCTTTTAATGTCGAATAATTTTCTTTTACATAGTATGTAAATGCAGCTCCAAAAGTTGGATTTTCACCTAAATAATAAGTCTCACCTTGAAATCCTTTTGGTCCCAACCACGAGATCGTATTACTGGCCCCAATCGGACTGTATGGACTATACTGCAAAGCCTCAGAAACCGGGAAAATATGAGCTTCTTTATCCATTAGCTCTTTGGATATATCACGAAGTGCAGAATAATCATCCATGATATAAAAACCTCGACCAAAAGTACCAAGCACTAGATCCTTTTCACGCTGTTGGATATTAATATCACGCACTGCAATGGTTGGCAAGCCACTAGACAACTTCTTCCAATATTGTCCTCCATCTACAGTTGCAAAGCAACCAAACTCTGTTCCAACAAATAGCAGATTTGCAACTTCGGGATCTTCTGCTATTGCATAAGTAGAACCTCGCTCAGGCAGATTTGAGGCAATTGAACTCCAGCTTCCACCAAGGTTTGAGCTCTTCAAAAGATATGGTTTGAAGTCTCCTCTTTTATGATTGTTGAAAGCAACATAAACGGTATTTCTATCGTGAGCAGAAGCAATAATTTCATTTACGTATGTCATATCAGGAACTCCCGGAAACTGACTGAACTTCGTCCAGTTTTGGCCTCCATCTCTGGAAATATGAACCAATCCGTCATCTGTACCTGCAAAAAGAAGGCTTTCATCCAGAGGAGATTCGGCTATCGAAACAATGTTGCCAAATGGAGTTGTAGATACATTTTTAGCCACGGCGTTCATCGGCCAAACTTTACCCATCACTTCCAATCTGTTGCGATCAATCTGACGAGTTAAGTCTCCACTTACTTCTCTCCAACTCTGTCCTCTGTCATCACTTCTATGCAGCCTATCAGAAGCATAATAAAGTCTCTTATTGTCATGGCTACTAATCAATAATGGTGCATCCCAATTCCAATTGTAAGAATAATCTCCTTTTGGAGGTTGAGGTACAATATTCTGATTTTGTCCACTCGATCTATCAAAGCGACCAAGGTTTCCATACTGAGATTGACTGTAAACAATATCTGGATTTTCTGGATCTACGTGTGGTTCAAAACCATCCCCCAACTGAGTAACAAACCAATTCCTGTTTGTAATACCCGTGGTCTCCGTAGTCTGTGAAGGACCTCCTAAAGTGAAGTTATCTTGCGTCCCACCATACACATAGTAAAAAGGATAATCAGTACTTACTCCAAGTTTATAAAACTGCGTGACAGGTAAATTTGGAAAGAATCGCCAGGTCTTGCCTTTATCCCACGACTCATAAACACCCCCGTCATTTCCATTTAGCAAATAATTTGGATTCTTAGGATCAATCCATAATGCGTGATTGTCTATGTGCTTATTTTTCTCGCCTACATTACTGAAATTTTTGCCACCATTATCTGATACCGCTGCAAACGTGTTCATGATGTATACCCTATCTACATCTTGAGGGTCAGCAATTACTTCCTGATAGTAATTTCCACTTGATGTATAATCACTTTGGCGAACCCAGGACTCTCCAAGGTCTGTGGATTTATAAAAACCTCCTTTTTTCTCTTGAGCCTCTACCACTGCGTAGATCACATCCGGGTTGGCTGGAGAAATGTCCATTCCTATTCTACCTAAATCACCACCAGGAAGTCCTTTTTTAATTTCCCTAAAGTTTTGACCTCCATCAGTAGACTTATACACTGATGATTCTGGCCCTCCACTGATATAAGTAAATACATGTCGTCTTCTTTGATGCGCTACCGCATAAACTATTTTGGAGTTTCTTGGATCTAGATGCACTTCATGGATACCAGTATGTTCGCTGATATCTAGTATTTTATCCCAATTTGCACCGCCGTCCGACGTTTTATACAAACCTCGATCCCCACCAGCGCTCCAAAGTGGACCAGTCGCAGCAACATAAACCACATCAGAATTGGTTGGGTCGATTGCAATCATCCCAATGTGTTCAGAATTCTTCAAACCCATGTTATTCCAACTTTTCCCTCCATCTACACTTTTATAGATTCCATCTCCATATGCGACACTGCGCTGATTATTATTCTCACCTGTGCCCACCCATACTACATTATGGTTGTTTGGGTCCATTTCTACAACTCCAATTGAATATGATCCTTGACCATCAAAAACAGGTTTGAAATTCAACCCTCTATTGGTAGTCTTCCAAACACCACCAGCGGCGGTAGCCACGTAAAATTCACTCGGATTTTCTGGATTAACTGCGAAATCAGAGATCCTTCCTGAAGTAAATGCAGGCCCAATACTTCTAAATTTCAAACCCGAGATAGAAAGCTCTTCAAAAGCACTCTTAGGCTGATCATCAGTTGATTTCTTTTTTCGTTGTGACTCTGCAGAGAATGTCACCAATACCAAAAGGGAGATAAGAATAGGAAATTTCATTTCAAGGTTAGTTAAAGTTGAATCACAATTTATATCAGCATTGCAAAAAGTAAAGCCTACATTTTGACAAGCGGCTAACTACTTAGGATTTAGATAACCTTTTTAATAATTAAATATTTCTTATAATTTTGTATATATACATTATTGTAAGAAATGAAAAATAAAGGATTAGGAGAGTTTGAAGAGCTTGTGTTACTGGCTGTATGCATTCTAGGTGAGACTGCATATGGAATTTCAGTCAAGAACGAAGTGGAAAAACATTCCGGAAGATCTGTCTTGCTAGGTGCAGTACATATCACGCTTTACAGGCTCCAGGACAAAGGACTCTTAGAATCTGAGATGGGTGGAAACTCAAAGAAAAGAGGTGATAGACGAAAGCGCTTATTTAAGGTGACTTCCCAAGGTATGAGACAGTTAAAAACTTCACAAGAGGTACGTCAGAGCATGTGGGAATTCATTCCACAATTAAAACCAAGCAAATGATGGGACACCAGAATAAGCGACATTTGAAAATCATATATTGGCTATTTTATCGATTTGTCGGTAGTCCTTATGCGGAGGAATTGATGGGAGATCTCGAAGAGATTTATGAAGAGAGACTCATGACCAAAGGGAAACGGTATGCCTCCTTCATGTTTTGGTTTGATGCTTTGCACCTAATGATAGGTTTCTCTTCCTTTCGTGACTTTAAATCCAAGAACAATCAGCTTGCGCTGCTAAAAAATTATCTTAAAATATCTCAGCGAAACATTCTTAAGTACAAATTCTATTCAGCTATCAACGTCATAGGCCTAGCAATTGGGATCTGTATGACCATGTTGATTGCAATTCACGTACGTAATGAACTTAGCTACGATACGTCCTATCCCAAACATCAGCTTATATACCGACTCGCTTCTACTAACTATGCAGCCAAGCCTCCAATCATGGGGCTAGAATTCAAAGAAAAAATTCCAGAAGTAGAAGAAGTGGCACGGCTCTTTGCATTCGAACCTAAAGTGCTCTCCTATGAGAAGGAAGATTTATTGGTGGAAAGACCTTTTCTAGCAGATCATTCAATTATAGAACTTTTTGACTTGCAATTTATCGAAGGAAATGAAGAAGATGCTTTGACTAAGCCCTCTTCTATTATCCTAACCGAATCTATAGCTAATCGATTATTTAAGCCTGGTGAAAAAAGAATCGGAGAAGTCGTTGATTTTGATGATGGATGGAGACAAACAGTGACAGGAATCATTGAAGATTTTCCTAAAAACACACACCTGAAATTGGAAACTATTTCTTCCATGGAACGCACTTACATAGGTCAAGATACGGATCGTGGTTGGGCAGCATTGTCTATTTATGTCCTCTTCAATTCTGACGATGCTATGAAAAGAGCGGAGGAAAAACTAATGGATTTTCAGATTCAATTTTTTGATGGTATGGCATCTGATGAAGATATCAGAAAGCATATTGAAGAAACCGGAGAATACCTGGAATTACATCCGCTAACAGACATCCATCTTTACTCTCACAGAAATAAGGAAATCGAGACCAACAGTAACGTCATGTTTGTGTACGTCCTTGCTGCATTAGCTGGCTTTATCTTGTTGGTCGTCAGCATTAACTTCATTAACCTGTATGTAGCTCAAACACTCAACCGAATCAAAGAAATTGGACTAAGAAAGATAATGGGTGCATACCGCCTGCAACTTATATTTCAATTTTTCTCTGAAGCATTTCTTCTTGTATTTTTAGCTGGATTGTTAGCACTGCTACTAGCATATCTTACGCTCCCGCTTTATAACGACTTGGCGCTAATACCAATCTCAATCCATCAACTACTTTCTATTCAAAACTTAACCGGATTAGGAGTTTTAATACTCATGGTTGGTTTGCTCACCGGAGGATTTCCAGCACTCTATTTATCAAAACTCCATGCTTTGCAGAGTGTGAGCGGGTCTGGACTTCAATTAGGCGGTAAACTGCCTTTCCGGACAACAATGGTGGCTTTTCAGTTTTTCATCTCCGTTTGTATGCTTAGTGCTACATTGATTATCAATGAGCAAATGGACTTTATAGAAACAAAGGACATGGGCTTTTCAAAGGAAGAAGTCATAGCTATTCAGCTCCATAAAGAGTTAAAATTAGAAGCCATTCTTTATCCTGAGAAAATCAAATCAGAGCTTAAAAAACATCCTGAAATTCAATCTGTTTCATACAGTTCACACTTAATTGGAAAAAGATTCAGTCTTGAACCTACTTACCTAGAAAGTAGTCCTGAACATCACATTCCAACCAAATATCTTGTGGCTGATAAGGACCTCTTAGAGACCATGGGAGTAGAAATTATAGAAGGTTCGGTCAAAACCGATCTGAATAGTCGTCAGTTCTTGGTAAATGAAACGGCATCTCGTCTATTCCAAAGTGAAAATATAATAGGTGAAACCATTGTTAACTCTTGGCTACCTAAAAAAGGAGAGGTTTCAGGAATCGTCAAAGATTTTCACTACGCATCACTGCACAACCAAGTAGAGCCACTGGTAATTGAGATATCTGATAATTCAAATGCACAATACTACCTGATGGTTCGATTGATCACACAAGAAATAACTTCAGGTATTGCGACAATTGAGAAGGCATTATTAGATATTGTGCCTGATGCTTTAATCACTCCATTGATCATTGATGATCAGATGGAGTTATCGTACAGAGCCGAGAACAGTATGTTTTCTATTTTCAAATTCTTCTCTTCAATAATAATCCTCTTGGCGTGTATCGGCCTGTTTGCACTTTTTGCGTTTGTAGTACAGGCTAGAACAAAAGAGATGGGTATCCGTAAGACGCTCGGTGCTTCACTTTTGCAATTGATTTCGGTACTGTCAAGGAGTTATGCCATCATTCTTCTAATAGCGGCTGTCCTGGCTGTACCGCTTACTCATCTATACGCATCTCGTTGGCTGAATAGCTTTGCTTTTAGCGTGAGCCCCTCTTGGGCAACCTACTTGCTACCAGGAACGATTGTACTTTTTTTAGCAATGATAGCTGTCATATCTCAGGCATTTAAGGTGGCAAAAATTAACCCTGCAGAATCCTTGAGAAGTGAATAAATAACAAATAAAAGAATCTCCCCTTCAGGTCATCTAGTTAATTTTCGTATCTATTTCCATTCAGGATGTCTTTCAAAATTGATATCCTTTCTAAAATTCAATCTTACTCTTTCTAAATCCTTTATTACTTGATAGGCTAGCGTAGTAGGCTTATAAATCTTTTTCCGTCTACCTCCTCTCTTAGGTACTGCCTGAGTCCAGAAGGAAACTAGAAATCCTTTACATTCCATTCTCATTAAGGAGTTCTTTAGATGTCCGTCTGATGGTCCGTTTTTTAGACGTTTATCCATATCACGACGAATTTCTGTCAAATAGGCATTCTTGTCTAAGATAAATATGCTCAGAAGAATTAGTTCTTCTGTCGGGCCTAACCTCGGGGCCTCTACCTTTTCCAAATGAATTTCTTTCTTTAAAACATCACTCATTCAATAGCTTTAGCGTCATATCCAACTCTTTTCCGATATCTGTTAAGACATCCGGCTGAACTCCTTCACCCTCCCAGGTAATATTACTGCCAGGTAGAAAGGGTGCAGATGTTGATATTGCAATTACAAAATCATCGTTAACTGGAAAATATGTATTCATATAAGCACCACCTGACGATGCTTGACCAACAATCGTACAACGCTTTTGATGTTGGAGTGCAAAAGCAAATGCTTCCGCGGCTGAAGCAGTGCCTTTGTTTATGAGAATATACAAAGGCTTTAAGTATCTATTCTCCAGGAGCCATCCAACGGTACTTTCAATTCTAGCTTCATCATTCCTTGATCTGAACTCAAGCAAGTCTACATGCTCATCAAAAAAATAAGTCTCAAGTACAGAACCGACTGTGCTTCCTCCACCGCCATTATCCCTCAGATCTATTACAAGAGCATCAGCATGCTCGATTATCTTCATAGCTGCATAAAGCTTTTTCAAGCTATGATCCGAAATGTTGATTTGAGAAAGTCTGAGATAACCGATATTGTTATCCAATATTTCAATCCGTTCAAAACCAAAGTTTGATTGGTAGGCTTTCTCATTATTAAAAAAAGTTGATAACTCCTCTTCTTCCGAATCTTCCTTTTGGATACTCTCAGACTTCAGTTGATTTACAACGTCATAATTATTCCAAACATAGAGGTGATGATCTTTGCTGATTTCAAACAGACTTTTGCACATTATAGAATCTAGTTCTTTCAATGTTGATGCTTGATAAAAGCGTCCATTTTTATGATCTTTTACAAAGTAATCTGCTATCAGTGCTCCTTTTTCAGGCAACACATAATTACTTTTAATTTGATCAGTTATTGTTATCACCATTCGATCCACCATCTTTTTGGATGGATTTTGAGCCAAAAGAAATAGCGATATCGTAGAGAAAAAAATGACCAAGTATATTCTTTTCATATAATTGAATTTCGTTGTAAAGATCAACTCTTTATGAATCCTTGATAGAATGAGATTAGTGAGTTTGGTCTCCCCTGTATTCAGATACTATTCATGTACTTAATCATGAACTCAAAAAGTACCAATATCAGATTTATGGCACTCAGGCCGGCGTAGAATTGGGTAATCAGAGACAGCTAAAAAAAGTAAAAAAGAAATACAATCTTGAGTAGCATTCAATATGATTTTTGAAGTGTATTCATATATCACATCGATACATTGGCTTATGAAGCTTGCCTTAAACTTTTAGGCGTATACCCATAATTTTGCTTTAGCACCCTGTTCATGTGGCTCTGATCCGAGAAGCCGCAAGTAAAAGCAACCTCAGCAAAAGAACAATTGGTGTTGAATAACATATTCACTGCTCTTTTTGCTTTAATCTTTCTAAGGTATTCGGAAGTAGTAAGTCCATATCTTTTTGAAAAATATTTGCAAACGGTAACAGGATGAACGCCTACTTCCTTGGATAATTCTTCTAATGTGGGGCAGTCATTCCACCTATCATGTAATGCTGTTTTGACTTGATCCAACCAAGTGCCACGTTCATCATAAGTGTCTTTCCAAAAAAGCGATTTCATTTGGCAGTCAATGGCTTCTTTTGAATATTCATCGTTTAGCAAAAATTCAAAGTACAATTTGAGAAAACTATCTTGCTCATTTTCATCAATCTTCAGGTTTGACAATGCAACATCTTCGTCAAAGAATGACAAATTAAA
>CAZWLS010000025.1:14701-21937 GCA_964634415.1 uncultured Roseivirgaceae bacterium
GGATGTTCGGTAAATCTGTTTCGATGTATCTCACCAGCCTCATACACAAGAATTTGACCAGGCGTAACCTGTATTTCTTCTTTCCTTCTTGATTCCAGATTACCGCCCTTAATAATGGAGGAAATATGTACTTTCTCATGAAAATGCCACTCCTCAGATACTTTCTTGGTGTAATTAACTATCGAGATCTTAAAGTGATCAAATTCAAATTGATTTGCCTTATATCCTAGAAAGTCCTTCGTAAAATATCCGCATTCCATTCAGCACAAGATAATTACATTCATTAATGATCAAGTAAAGCAATTACTAAATTTAATCTTTCTTAGCAGCAAAATCAGGGATCTATTTGCTTAGTCCCTATGTTTAGCAAGTTGTGAAGATGATATTGAAGCATGTGACCTGTACTTGAATTGGTCATTACGACAAATCCGTCCTTGGTATCTTCATAAATGGTAGATGTACACTGAAAATCTCCATTGCTACCACTGTGCCCAAAGCTGAGGCCAAAAATAGGAGAATCTCTTAGGCTCAGCCCCAGACTATAGTAACGCTTCAGCAATATTCCATCTTTATCTATTTGCTCTCCTCGCTGTACAGAACGATTTATGAAAGCAGAATATGTCTCTGGTTTCAGCCCTCGTCTTTCGCTAATGGCAATAATGAATTCTGCATATGACTTGGCATTGGTGTGTACCGATGAAGCCATCTCGGCCTCTTCGGGGATCTCCTCAACTCTGGGATTATTAAATATGTGTCCTCGTGCTTTTAGATCAGCTAACCCAGACTCGTTTTTAAAATACATATTGGTTAAATCAAGTACATCGACTAATTCATCTTGGAGAATATCAGTTACTGGCCTTTTGGTGATAGCTTCCACCGCTCTTCGCAAATAGGTGAACCCATCTCCCGAGTAGCCTACATCTGTTCCAGGCTTAAAAAGAAATTTCAGCTTGCCATCCGGCATATCCTTTCCCCAATTAGGGAAGCCTGTTTGATGATTTAATACGATCCGTGCCGTGATCAGCTTATGCCATGGATTATCTACTACATCAGCAGGTGGTGAAACGTATTCATATAGAGGTTTGTCTAAATCGATTATTCCCCTTTCAGCTAATCTGAGCACAGCAAACGCAAACATTGGTTTGGTCATGGACGCCCCTTCAAAAATGGTATTATTAGTTACAGGCACCTTAGAGAAATAGTCTTCTACACCATAGCTTTTATTGTAGGCTATTTCGCCATCATGTATTATCGCAATAGAAACTCCAGGAATCGAATAATAATTGATATACGCCTGAACAAATTCATCAATCGCCTCTTCATCAGCACTAGTAAATCCGTTTTGCAGGACTCCTTCATCAGGAATCAGATCTGGAGGTGGAAGTTGCTCGATCAGGATTTCAAACGGAGTAGATTCGCCAGATGCCAACTCAACTTTGGTACTTGCAGTTGAAAGTTTTACTTTTTTATAGCCACCGTAGTTTCCAACCAAATCATCCTGCAAAGAAACAAAATATGCGCCTTCTGGCACCACACAATCAAACACTCCATTCTCATCTACTTTCACTTTCATCCGGCTTGACTGATTGTCTTTTGAGGTAAGATTGAAATACTTAGGATAATTATTGGACTCAGTATTTATGACTCTTCCCGTAAAAGGAACAAGCTCTACATTGTCATCCGCAAGGACTACTGTCCCAAGTCTACCATATGTTTTATCAGAAAATTGATTTCCAACCCAACTATAGTAATGAGGCTTTACTCCTAAGGTATCTGCATCAATCAATACATGGTCTATACCTATAGATGTTCCCTGGGCTAGCGGTTTTGAAAGTGAGTATCTAAACTCTAAAACGACCTTGTTTCCATCGACCTTGTAGTTTTTTTCAATTTTGCTCCAATCGAAATAATTACTCGTAGTTGAGCTCCAACTTGTTGCCGGATCGCGACTTGCTTCAATCTGATTATTAAAAGAGTACCGATTTACTCCAGAACTATTGACTTGGTGCTCTTCATCTATATAAAAGCTATAAGAATCTTGGTCTAGCCAGTCTAACAATTCATCTTCAATTATGCTTTCATCAAAGTATGAAAGACCTATGATCAAACTGTTGTCATTTTTCACATAACCCATCTGCACAATGGCCTGTGTGGTTGAATCCCCTTGATTTAATGCTCTCAGAGAATAAGTAGTAATATCCTGAGGCCAGTCACTCAGGTTACCATCTATCTTAATATTGTCTAATGGATAAATGAAAGCATTAGAGTCCCCTCAAGAGGAGCTTTAATTTCCTTTTGGTTGCATGAGTTTAGGAATAACAGAACTAAAACTGTTGATAAGAG
This sequence comes from uncultured Roseivirgaceae bacterium, assembly GCA_964634415.1. Taxonomy (GTDB): domain Bacteria; phylum Bacteroidota; class Bacteroidia; order Cytophagales; family Cyclobacteriaceae; genus Ekhidna. The sequence goes on from CAZWLS010000025.1 coordinate 17,045, forward strand.
GGACAAAATTCTATTTGACATAAATACGGATTAAAACACTTTAAGAGATATTCAAACGCTTTCGTGCCTAAGGTTCTGAGTAAATGAATATGGCACTAGACAAAAATCATCATTATGCATATTCTTAGGATAGAATGAAATTAGCCAAATAGTATTCTTACATAGGATGTATACACACTATTCACCACTTGATGATATCACCCTCGATAAATTGGTCAAATGCAATAGAACAACTAAACCTATAAAGCCAATACCTACTAAAGGAGCAATTTTTGGAAGTTCTAAAGAAAACCCAAAAGCATTAAGTTGCACGCCAAATCGTATAACCAAAAAGGTTCCACTTCCAAAACAAGCGATCACGGAAACAATTAAAGCATTGAGCCTTAAGCGAATTTTTCGCATATTCTCACTAGACACCTTTTCCATTAATTGATCTGTAAAATCGTCCGAAGTTTTTAATAAGCTGTCTTTCAATAAATCTTCAAGTCGATCCTCTTTCATAGTTCTTCAATTTCTTTTCCAAATTTTTCGCGCAATATGACGGCTAGGTTCTTTCGCGCTCTGTGTAAGGTAACTTTTACCTTCGATAAACTAAATTCCGTTACTTCTACAACTTCATCCATTTTAAGTTCGGAGAGGTAGAATAATTTCAACACTAGTGCCTCATCAAATTTCATGATATCAAGTGAGGCTTGAATAATTGCCCTCTTATCGTTCAAATCGGTATGTTCCGACAGACTATCCTCTCCTAAATCTATTTTTTCTATCTCAATGTCACTTCTTTTTCTCTTCCTTAATTCATTGTGACAATGGTTGACTACAATTCTATACAACCAGGTGTAAAATGCTGATTGATACTTAAATGACTTTATCTTTTTATACACCCGAATGAATACCTCTTGTAAAACATCTTCTGCATGTGCTTTGTCTTTCAAAAAGGTGTATGCCAATGAAAGTGCCTGATCCTTATACTTATCAACAAGCAGTCTAAAGGCTTCATGGTCTTCCTTCTTGATTCGCTCAATTAATAACTTATCGTGTTCTTCGTTGGTCAAGTACTTAATCTTTTACAGATACAGAATCTCTCGCTTAACTGGCAAATTGTTTGAGTGGATAATTTTTATCTAGAATGAGATTAGCGAATACTCTCAATATTGAAGACTAGAGAATTAAACAGAGTGAAACAAAAGGGCGTTATTTTCAGATTTGTTAATCTTGAGAACACGCCCCGTTGCTATTCATCATTAGCTTCATTGTTGCCATCTAGTTAACTATCACTTGGTTTTAGATGCAATCAACAATCCTGTTGCACCCAATATCAAAACAACTCCCCAGCCAACTAAGTCAAGAGTATCTTCACTTAAATTGAGAAGCGATAACCCTCCTGTAATTAGCAATCCTACCCCTAACCCTACTACAACATATGCTACATCTCTTTTTGTAATCCCCTGACCTGACTGCTCTTTTTTTATACCTTTTTCAATAAGCATCTTCTTTATCAGGAATGTGTATCTGGCTATAAAGTAGGCAATGGCTACTAGCCCACTTACTAAAATCAATCCGCCTACTAATTCGTTTATTGTCTGTTCCATGTCTTCTAATTTAAAATTGTTCTCCCAAAACCTTGTCTAGTCCCTGAACTAACGGAAGCATATCCCCCGAATTTGTAAATAATACAATACCATATTCCTGTTCAGGGAGAAACATCGTATATGATTGAAAATCATGATTGTTGCCTGTATGAAGATGCATCAATCCATTCTCTGACTTCTTCTGAGCGAATCCAAGCCCCCAACCTGTTTGTCCGGTCTCCTGATACAGTTCGCTATCAGAGTTGAATTCATTCTGGGTGCTTAGCATTTCATCAAATGAAGAACTAGCAAGTCCTTCTCGTTTCAACATTGCCTTAATAAATAGTGCATACTCTCCTGCTTCCGAATGAATACTCGAGAAAGAATTGAATGTCTTTCCACTCCAACCACCTAATCCATTATCAGTAGGTTTACCGTCCTTGTGTCCGTATACCTTATTTGAAGCGATATAATCATTCCATAAAAAGGAAGTATTGTTCATATTTAATGGTGCAGTTACATTTGATTCAAATATTGCGTTGAATTTATCTTTCCATTGCACACCATTCTTAATTCCAATGATTGCCGTAAGGTACTGGTATGCTTCTCCAGAATATGAAAAGCCGTTTCCTGGCTCATGAGCCAATTTGATTATCTGATTATTTGCGTGATTCGGGAAACCAGTACTATGCGACAACACCATTCGAGGGGTTATCTTTTTATACCATTCCTGCGAAGCACTGTCTATTGCCGGATGAGGCAAATAATCATTCAATGGCTTATCTAAGTCTAGTATTCCTTGCTCTACCATTTTCATAGCAAAAAAGGCAAAGATTGGCTTTGAAAGCGACGCTCCCTCAAAAATATTCTGCTTAGTCAACTCCTGTTTAGTTTCGAGATTCTGTACTCCAAATACTTTATGATATACAATCTCATTGTCATTAATAACAGCCATAGAAAGACCTGGTATTTTCATTGAATCCATTAAAAATTCAATTCGCTTGTCAACATTTTTGACCTTAACACTTGTGCCATCAACCGCTTTGATTGTCTTTTGTGAGTACCCTGAAAGCACCACCAAGACCATAATTAAAACACTTATTTTGATTTTCATAATTGATACAATTTTGATTTTACTATTCATTTTGTGAATTCACGCGGCTTGGACACGGGCCAGGATTGAAAGGTTACAACCAAGAAGAAAAAGATGCAGAATCAATTGTATTGAAGATGAAATCGCAGCCTCTTTTGTTAAATAAACACGAAGAACTGACTAGGATAATATTAGCTAGGTACTAGATCGAATGGATCCTGGTGTATGCCCAATGTATCGTTTTACCAAGCGGTTCATATGACTTTGATCAGAAAACCCACAAGTAAATGCGATGGAAACTAAAGATTCGGATGAGTTTAACAGCATATCTACAGCTCTACGCACCTTAATTTTACGCATGTATTCAGAAATTGTCATCCCACAAACTCTAGCGAAGTACTTTGAGATAGTAACAGGATGGACGCCCAAATCACCGGCCAAGTCAATAAGTGAAGGAAATTCATCCCACCTTCCATTCAGGATTTCGATCAATTTCACCAACCAATTCTTCTCACTGGTATGTCGAACTGACACAAATAATCCTCTGACTATTTTCTCAATTAATAAATGATTAATACTAGGATTCAACACAAGCTCACAATAGACTTTAAGAAGATTAAAGCTTAACTCAAGCTGATTTAATTCCAATTGGCTATTCAAAAAATTCCGTTTCAGTTCGAGAACTAGAATTGTGCTCGATAACCTATCTTCATAAAGGTGTAGCGTATCTCCTTCGTTTTGTACTGTTGGAGTTTTTCGTTTCTCAAAACTGCCTCCTCGAACGACAGATAATATATTTAATGAACCACTGAGTGACAATTCGGATGATCCTCTATTCAACTCAACTATCCGAATGTTGAAACCATCAAAAGAGAAATTCCCAGAAGTCTTGCGGTACTGATTTTTCCTTAAATTTTCACTCATCACCGAATTAATGAGTGGCTTGGACACATCAACGAAATGAAAGGTTACAAAGGCACCTCCTAGTTAGGAAAAATTTAGACTAATTCTGATCAGAAATATCGTACTCAATAATTAAATCTTTCAGGGTATTTTTTACGGATTTTTGATAAGACATATCTTGATCTATTCTATAATACCTGAGGCGATCAACAATAAATGGGAGATATATAAAGCTCTTAAATTGAGAATTCTCATTAAGAATCTTTTTACTTTTCAAAACGTCCCCCTGTAATTCTGGCACCATCACCTCACCGGCACGGACAAAGTGTTCATACATACAATAAGTCCAATTTGGATAACCTTGCGACACCATATTTTCATCAATAGCGTCAAATAACTGTCGGGAATTTTTAACCAGTCCTTTGTTGACATCTATCACTTCATTGACAAACGAATGTCCAAATTCATGAACCATCAGCGATTCAAATCGCTCGTTGGAAAAATTATAGTTCTTTGCAAGAGGAGCTAAAACAAAGATTGCTTTGTTTTCCTTTCTATCTTTTATCCCCCATCCAGAACTAGTCCAAATGGTTAGGCTAGGAATAAGCTCGTATTGATCAAACTGCTGCTGATAAAACTCTTCCATTACACCTATTACATTCAGAGATCTTAGCTGCATTTCCAATACATTCTTAGTGACGAGACGATGTTCTTCCAAATTCTCCCAAACGGTACCAAAAGAGGATTGCGCTGCAAATTCATTGAGAAGTTCAACCAATTCTTTTAAATCACTAATTTCCTGATTTGTTCTACCGCCTGATTTTTTCAATAATGACTTTGGTAATTGAATAGAACCATCAAAAGGTAATTCTGGTAATTCGAGCATCAATTCAATTAAGAAGCTATATTCCATTGTCGATGCTAGTTCAAACATTGGAGGTAACAGTTCACTTTGTGAATCAGTAGAAACATTAGCATTTATCACCTTGGAAATTGGATGATCTAAATTGCTATTCGATGGTTCCGCCAAATGGACTATGTAGCCAAATAGTTCTATATTTTTATGAAAGCCTGTACGTATTTCTTGAGCGTAGGAAAACAGACCAAAACCGAAGAATAGATTTAGAAAAATGAATCTATATAATTTTTGCATGCTCAACTATTTCCGTGAAAATCAGTCCAAAAATTACAATAGCATAGAATAAAATTAGTCAATAGAGGTAATGTCAAGGATCTTATATAAACTACCGCACCAAGATTTTAGTGAGGAGACAGGTCGAAGCGGAGACCCCAAGGACTGCAAAAATTACGAAACTAAACTGAGGG
>CAZWLS010000026.1:0-21234 GCA_964634415.1 uncultured Roseivirgaceae bacterium
TTATGAATTGTGGATCAACCTCTTCGAGGAATCGACTTGGTTCACAATTTTTCAACCTTCCAAAACGATACCTGTTCAGTGCATAACTCAAATACAATTTCTTTTCTGCACGAGTGATGGCTACATAGAATAACCTTCTTTCTTCTTCCAAATCAGCCCGACTGCTAAGCATCATTTGCGAGGGGAAAAGCTCTTCTTCAAGTCCAACTATAAATACGTAAGGAAACTCAAGTCCTTTGGCCATGTGAATAGTCATCAGCGTAACGGCATCATCTGACTTTTGATTTCTATCTTCATCAGTAAGAAGAGCTACATCCTGCAAAAAGGCTCCAAGACTTTTGTCTTCTCGATCTGGGTCATCAGTAAATTCTTTAATGGCATTGAGGAGCTCTTGCGTATTTTCATACCGGTTCATTCCCTCAATGGTTTTGTCTTCGTAAAGTTCTTTCAGCAGCCCGGATGTTTTTGCAATCTGAGATGCCGTATCATATGCATCTTTTTTCTCATTCGTAAGTCTGAATGACTTGATTAGCGTTGCAAAATTTTCTACTTGAGTACCACCTTTTCCTCCAACATAGGAGCTGGCCTTCTCCATTATTTCCCACAATGTCTTGCCCTGTTCATTGGAAGCAACAACCATTTTGTCAATGGTGCCAGGACCAATTCCTCTTTTAGGAAGGTTGATGATTCGACGCATAGCCGTTTCATCATTAGGATTAACAGTATACCTGAAGTAGGCGAGAAGGTCCTTGATTTCTTTGCGTTGATAAAAAGATAGGCCTCCAACTATTCGGTATCTAATGTTATTTCTTCTTAAAGCTTCTTCAATCGCCCTTGACTGACTGTTTGTTCGATAGAGTACCGCGAATTCCTTTTCAGAGGCATGCTGCTGCATCTTCGTCTCAAAGATTGCCGAGGCCACAAGTTTACCTTCTTCATTGTCAGAGGTAGATTTGATTAGTTCAATTAAATCACCGTCTTGGTTGGCTGTCCAGACACTCTTCTTAAGTTGAGCAGTGTTCTTATTGATGACTGAATTTGCGGCGTTAACAATCGTTTTTGTAGATCGATAATTTTGCTCGAGACGAATTGTTTTAAGGTCTGGGTAGTCTCTTTCAAAATTCAGTATGTTCTGAATATCAGCACCTCTAAACGCATAAATACTTTGTGCGTCATCACCAACTACACAAATGTTTTGACGAACAGCCGCAAGTCGTTTCGCAATTAAGTACTGTGAAATATTCGTATCCTGAAACTCATCAATCATAACGTAATGAAAACGTTGTTGATATTTATTGAGGACATCATCATGGTTTTGAAAAAGGACATTCGTATTGAAAAGTAGATCATCAAAATCCATGGCGTCGGCTGCAAAGCAGCGCTCCGAATAGGCCCGATATATCCTACCCATCTCAGGTCGCATGTTTTGAGCATCGTCCTCTAGGTATATAGGGTTGTTTTGGTACTCATGCCACGAAACCAACCTGTTTTTTGCTCCTGAAATTCTATTGTATACAATGTTTGGCTTGTATACTTTGTCATCCAGGTTGAATTCCTTGACAATGAGCTTTATTAATGACTTAGAGTCATCGGTATCATAAATGGTGAAATTGCTTGGATAACCAATTTTACTTGCTTCGGCTCTTAATATTCTGGCAAAGACTGAGTGGAAGGTACCCATCCACAGATTTTTTGCTTCGCCGCCAACCATTACCTCGATTCTTTTTTGCATCTCACGTGCTGCCTTATTGGTAAACGTGAGTGCCATAATATTGAAAGGATCAACGTTATGCTCTTTTATAAGATGAGCGATGCGATAGGTAAGAACGCGAGTTTTACCAGAACCTGCACCTGCAATGATCATGCAAGGTCCTTCTACATTTACAACTCCTTCTTTCTGAGGGGGATTAAGTTCATCAAGGTAATTTGCCTGCGCTTCTGCCATGAGGCAAATCTATTTGATTGAGGACTAAAAAAAATTAGAATTCGGTGCTAAATCAGCTAACGAAATGAAAAAACTTATTGAGGACAATGAAAGCTAAAAATCCCAAGAAAAGAAGTACTTCTAGAATGAGTATAATGTTACTTGCTCTAAAGAATGGCTTTTTCACTACAGGGCCGATGGTATCAGGGTTGTTTTTTCGCAATTGATAAAATTAACACATTAAAGTAATGTTATTGCAATGTTACCAAGTACTTTCAAATTGGGAAAGATATCGACGATTTATGGTGTAAATTTTTTATCTTAAGTCATTACTAACTCTACTAAATTTTTCACCTTATGGATTTTTCTACTATTAATTGGTTGGCAGTATTAGTTGCCACTGTATCTGCATTTGTTGTTGGCGGACTTTGGTATGGACCTATTTTCGGTAAGGCTTGGATGAATGAGATGGGCTTTACAGAAGACGATCTTAAAGATGCCAATATGGCTAAGATTTATGGGACAGCATTTGTCCTAGAGTTTATTATAGCCTTACAGCTTGCCTTTTTTCTAGGTCATGGAGGTACTGATCCGTCGATCGGTCAGGGAGCTGCTTATGGGTTGCATATTGGTCTTTTCTTTATTGCTGCGGCAATGGGAGTAAATGCATTGTTCTCCAGAATTTCTTTAAAACTCTGGTTTATCAATGCTTTTTACTTTGTGATTTTGCTCACTCTGATGGGAGTGATTTTAACAGCGATGTAATTTGATAAAATTGATAGGCTCTCAGGAGCCTATTTTTTTTGACGAATGAATTTGCCTTTATGATAAATCTGTTCGCATTCACCGTCTTCAGTTATTGAGCAAACGCGATATTCATATTCATCTGCGGAAACATAAATCCAACTGTCTCTCAAGGTTAAGTCGCCATATTTATATTGGTAATGAATGTCCTTTTCTGTGAAAATCACTTCCCCCTTGCTCACTCCACCCAGTTTATCGAACTCGTAAAATTCAACTTGTAAGGTTTCTTTATTGAAGATTCTAATTCCCTCATTTCTTAATCCAAATTCCATGGTCTTAGGATCAGTAGTAAACGTTTTTACTTTGATGATTTCCCCACCTAATCCAAGAGAGAATTCTTTTACAGTTTTCCCATCATGCCCGCCTAGCTGTTTGCCATTTGATATCCAGGTGCTTTCTGCCAGATTGTTGAATGCTACCAATTTTGCGGATTGCGCTACTAGAAAAGAAGAGGTAAAATGAAATGCTAAAAGGAGAATGATTAGTCTCATGATAGAAGATTAGTTTCGGGTGTTTGGATAAATTTTTCTAGGAATAGGCATTATTTCCATTTGACGACCATCAATGTATCGAACGACTTGCCCATCAAAGAAGGCGTCTTCCTCCAACATGATACGTATCTCTTTATCCCATTCCTTTAAAAATACACCAACGTTCAATTCTATTGAATGAGCGGTATTCGCATATAGAGGGTAGTCGCCTTTTCCTGGCACACCTCCTTGCTGGTCCCACAAGCCGATTGTTGGTCCTGCTGCATGACCATGAAAGCCAATAGGGTGAGTGTAAATTACACCTTTCAAACCCTCTTGAGAACACTGATTTAATGTTTCAGATAAAATTTCATTTCCACTTCGGCCTAGCTTAAAATTAGATGTAAGGATATCTTGTACTCGATTGCCTTTTTTAAATGCTTCTTTTAAAAAGCTTGGAACTTCTTCTTCTCCAGGTTTTAACACATATGCATGTTGCTGTGTATCCGTATTCAATCGTAGATAGGTGATCCCAAAATCTACATGGAGTAAGTCGCCCGGATATATAATCTGATGTTCAGGTCGCTCAGAAAAAGATCTAAGGTGGTCGAAGGATTCTGGGTCTTTTCTCTGGATCGAGACGGATGGATGAAACCATGCCGTAAAACCTAATTCTCGGATCCGGTCTCTATACCACCAGACTACATCGTCCGTTGTAGTGATGCCTGGTTGTATGACTTTTTCTGAGAAACCTTCCGCTATTATTTGATGAGCGATTCGTACAATATTTTGGTAGACCATCATTTCACTGCTAGTTCTTGTCTCCAACCAACCAATAGCAACTTCTTCTGCAGATACCAATTTTGAATGAAATTTTTTAGGAAGAACATCCTTTAATTGTTCGAAATGAGTCGCTGATAGTCCATCAGCCAAGGCAAAAGTCTCCGATTTATTTATACCTATTTTTTCAGGGTTTTTATCAATTATCATGTCAGCCAATGCTTGCCACTGGTTCGGCTGTTCTTCTTTGTTCCACACCGTCTTAAATAGATCGCCAGTATTATAGCGGGACATTCCGAATGTCTCTAAAGATTTGCCATTGCCAGGATCAAATGCGATCAGCATGGTGGTTCTCCTTGCTGATTGCCATGTGGCAGGTAGTAATGTTTTAATTACTGGGTCTTCGTTGTATTCTCTCGCAATAATTATCCACATATCTACTCCGGCTCTTCTCATAATTTCCGGTAGCACCGTCTCCACACGTTCTTTTAGCCACCCGTCAATAACTTCAGCTCTTTCTTTCATAGAAAGAACCTTAGGGCTGTATGGGTTTTGTGCAAAAAGTGAGATTGAGAGCAGTAAAAAAAGAGTAATAATTAAATTTTTCATGGAGTGTTAGGTTGTACTCGTCTAAGATAGAAGAAAAGGGAAACACAATCACTTCAGATTCCGTAATAACGATCTTTGCAACCACCTACTGAGCCATGAGGCTGATTGTTATTTCTTTTTTAATTGCATTTGCATTATGCTCCAATGCCACTACTCGTATTGATAGTCTAAAAGCCGAGTTGTTAAATCATTCTTTTGAGGATAAACAAAAAGTTAATCTTTTAAATACCCTGGGATACGAATACTGGATCATTAATCCGGTACAGTCCATTATTTATGGTCAACAGGCTAAAGCCTTGGCTGAGATTTTGCAAGATACTTCCGGTTTGGCATTTTCCAACAGGATAGTCGGAGTAGGCCACTGGGCTCGTGGAAGTTATGATCAAGGATTAGAATATTTGCTAAATAGTTTGTCGCTTTATAAGAGCCTCTCTGATACTTTGGGAGAGGCAAACTGTCTTATGAACCTAGGTTTAATTTATTCGGACAGATTTGATAACGAATTAGCATTGGAATATTTCTTTGATGCAATCAAGCTTTTTGATGCAATTGGAGCCAAAGACAGATCTGCTACAACTTATGTGAAGCTCTCTACGATCCTCACTAGGCAAAGAAAGTTTTATGCGGCAAATATTTTTTTAGACAGTGCAGTCTTGATTCATGGGGCAAATAAATTTCGATATGGAATGTCTGAAATATTGAATAGATATGGGGTTTTGAAGACAGCATTGGGAGAATATGACAGCGCTGTTTTGTATTTAGACCATTCGTTGCAATTAAGTGAGAAGATTGATGACTTAGATGGAGTAATTCGTAATCAAATAAATCTAGCAGATGTTGCACTCAAGACTGAAAAAAATAATGACGCTGAAGTTTTATTAAATGCAGCTTTGATGTCTGCGAGGGAGATACAGTCTCACAAGTGGCTAACAGAGATCTATGATCGCTTACAAAAGATAGCTAGAAAGAAAGGCAACTTAGAGGAAGCAATTAATTACTACGATCAATATCTACGGGAGAAAGACAGCATATTTAATCTTCAAACATTAAACAACATTTCAAGACTTGAATCAGAGCTTGCTACTGCTGAGCAAAAGCGTCAGTTAGCAGCAAAAGAGAATAAGATTGTATTTCTTGAACAAGAATCAAAAATTCAAAGGATAAGAGTATACATCTTAATTTTTGTAACATTAATTGTTGTAATTCTTGCTGTTTTATTTATTCGAAATAGAAGGTTGGTATCCCAACGAAAGGAGCAGCAGGCCCAGAAAGAGGCTGATGATGCTAAAAAAGAGGTAGAATTTAAAAACAGAGAATTGGTTTCATATACTGTAAACTTTGTTCAAAAGAATCAACTTTTTGAAGAGCTAATGAATTCCGTCTCCGAAATGAAAAAATCATCTTCGGGTGACAATAATAAAGTTCTTTTGGGGATGGAGCGTACGATCAATCGACATTTGCAAATTGACAAAGATTGGGAAGATTTCAAATTAAGATTCGAAAATCTCCATTCAAGGTTCTTTGACAAAATTCTTGAACGAGAACCATCACTTACAGGTAATGATTTAAAGCTTTGCGCGCTTTCCAAGATGAATTTCTCAATAAAAGAAATATCTGAAATGATGGGAATTTCTACCGAAAGCGTGAAAACGGCCAGGTATCGACTGAAGAAGAAACTCGAACTTCCTGGTGAAATGAGTATCAATGATTTTTTGAAGACAGTCAGTTAGTAAGTCTCAGTTCAAACTTTTTTCAACACCAGTTTCCTAACTAGTTGATTGGTAGACCTTTGGTAAACCTCTACTATCTACTAAGTCAACCTCATGTCTACCCTTAAATGTAGGTTGGCTGATATATCAAAATGATATTTGCATGTCTTCAATCAATAATATTAGGTTTTGATTATATGAAGACGTTACTCTGAAAGCGGAGTAATTTTGGTGGTAGGGGCGTCCATTTGGGCGCCCTTTTTTATTTTAAGATTATTTGAGAATTATATTCTTGCCCTTCTGATGTAGTAAGCTTTACTAAGTAAATCCCTTTTTCCAGATCCGAGATATTGATTTGATAATTCAAACTATTCAGTTGAGTAGCGTTTTCTATAAGATTCTTAGATAATCCTCCTGATAGATTAAAGAATTTAATGTCTCTAATTAGCATCGGATTGGAGGAGGAGATCTTTAAGAAATTGTCCTGCACAGTGGTCGGATATGCTACAATTTCATTGAGTTGATCTTCTACGTTGGTAGTGACTTGTAATACTTTGAAGTATTCAAATTGACCATCAAAGTCTACTTGTTTTATTCTGTAATATTCTATCGAAGAATAAACGAATCGATCAATAAAACTATATTCCAAAACTTCGCTGCTATTACCATTACCATTGATTCGTCCAATTTCATAAAAATTTGATCCGTCCTCAGAACGTTCAATAAGGAAATAATCATTATTTATTTCTGTTGAGGTTGACCAAGAAAGCGTAACATCTTCACTAGAAACAGCGGTAAAGTAGAGTAATTCTACAGGTAGTGGAGTAGTTCCACCACCACCAACAAACTCTTCAATGGTTTCAAATCCATCTGTAGACAGGTCGTCTATTGTAAAAGATGAATCGCCTGATCCATCTCCACTTGCATCAATTTCTGCTTCAGCATTGCCAGCGTAAGATCCTGCATAAACATTCCCTGCACCGGAATAGTCATTTTGAGCGCCGGATCCTGACATGGTGAATGTTTCTGTTACAACCATTAACCCATCTGAGGCAACAGAGATTTGATTATTCATGGATAGACTTCCAAAAACAATAAATACCCCATTGGAGGTTACTGTAAGTTCCATTGCTTTGTTTTCGAATGAAACATCTCCGAAAATTACCAAGGTATCATTCACTATAAATTCTCCAGCAAAATTACTGTTCGCAACAGCTACATTGACATCATTATTATTAGTGCCTAATGTGATATAGTTGTTAAAATTTATAGTTTCTCCATCTAAATTGAGTGTGCCATCTCCATCCGTCCCGCTTCCAGGGTACGTTGTATTCCAATTACTATTATTCTGCCAGGATCCATCAGTTGTAGATGTCTGAGAAAACACTTGATTAAAGCCAAGAAGAAGGAAAGAAAGTAAAAGTGATTTAGTTGATTTCATGAAGTAATTAGGGTGTATGATAAATTCAGTTTGTTTGTTCTTAAACTCTTTGCAATTGAACGACATTAGATCCATGCTGTGCTTTTTGTTCGATGAATGAACAAAATACCATACTAAGTGACATTAATTGTATCATTATTAAATATTCCATTGTCTACGTCTATGGAGCTGCAGCGCAATTTTGCAGAAATAGCGACATAAGACGATATGATGTTGATGACATTTAGATGACATTTTCTTAAAAAGCTTTCGTGTGGCTTGTTGCATTGCTTTTCTCTACCTTTGCGGCTGAATATTATAACCCCACAAATGAACTACTTAAATAACCTCACAGAGGGAATTGGCAACACGCCATTATTAAAGCTTAATAGCGTCAATGAAGGAATAAAAGGAACGATATTAGTTAAGGTGGAATACTTTAATCCTGGTAACTCCATTAAAGACAGAATTGCGCTTAAAATGATTGAGGATGCAGAAAAAAATGGTATTCTTAAACCTGGAGGAACGATCATAGAAGGAACTTCAGGCAATACCGGGATGGGATTAGCACTCGTTGCAATTGCAAAGGGTTATAAATGTATTTTCACACTTGCTGATAAGCAGAGTAAGGAAAAAATGGACGTGCTACGTGCAATGGGAGCAGAGGTAATTGTATGTCCAACAAACGTACCACCTGAAGATCCTAAGTCCTATTATTCGGTTGCCAAGAAATTGAATGAGGATATACCTAATTCCTTTTATCCGAATCAATACGATAATGAGTCAAATACGCAATCTCATTACGAAACTACAGGACCTGAAATTTGGAAAGATACTGATGGAAAGATAACTCACTATGCTGCGGGAATGGGTACGGGTGGAACCATTAGTGGAACTTCCAAATATTTAAAAGAGCAGAATTCGGATGTGGTCACTGTCGGGTTAGATTCATATGGTTCAGTATTTAAAAAATATAAAGAGACTGGGATCTTTGACGAGAAGGAGATATATCCATATCTCACTGAAGGAATAGGTGAAGATATTTTACCTAAGAATGTCAACTTTGATATGGTAGACCACATTGTAAAGGTCACTGACAAAGACGCCGCGATTATGACGAGAAGGTTGGCAAGAGAAGAAGGTCTTTTTGTAGGATGGTCGTGCGGATCCGCGGTTCATGGAGCATTGGAATTTGCTAAGGAAAATTTGAAAGAAGATGAGGTTATCATTCTTCCTGATCATGGTACCAGATACCTTGGAAAAGTTTACAACGATGACTGGATGAAGGATCACGGTTTCCTTGAGGAAAGGAAATTTGCAACTGCAAAGGACATCATTACAGGTAAAAATGGAGCATCTAACCTACTTACAATCAACCAAGATTTGTTAGTAGGTGAGGCTATCAAGGTGATGAGTCAGAATGGCATTGATCAAGCACCTGTTATTGATGGTGAAAATTTTGTTGGTAGCATTTCTGATAGTAAGATTTTAGGGAGCTTGATTGAGAATCCGGAAATGAAAGACAAACCTGTCTCTGAAGTAATGGATTCTTCGTTTCAATTTGTATCACCGCACGATACTTTGGATGTGATGTCATCTATGTTGGACAAAAAGACCAAGGCATTATTGGTTAGAGATGAAAACAATAATGTTCATATCATCACTCAGAGTGATCTTTTGGTAGCGATGACTAATTGATTACATTTGAAAAGCACAATTAAACTTTAACTCTTTACTTGCATCCCGGCGTAGATCGTCGGGATTTTTTAATTGTTTTTAATGAATTCAAATCAGCCGATCGGAATTTTTGATAGTGGGATTGGAGGGCTCACTGTAGCACGTGCTGTTAAGAAGCTTTTGCCGAATGAGTCAATCATATATTTTGGTGATACGGCCCATCTTCCATATGGAGATAAGTCGACGGCTGCTATCCAAGCATATTCTGTTAGAATTGCAGAAATGCTTTTACAACAGAATTGTAAAGTGATCCTAATTGCATGTAACTCTGCTTCTTCAGCAGCTTACGATTTGGTAACAGAATACGTAGGTAAGAAAGCAAAAGTGTTTGATGTGATTAACCCTACCGTTGATTTCATACGAGAAAATCACAGCAATGACAAGATTGGATTAATTGGAACAAAGCAAACAGTTTCTACAGGAGTTTACGATCGTAAGATTCAATCGCTAAAACAAAATATTAAATTCTCGGCTCTGGCAACTCCTTTACTAGTGCCTATGATAGAAGAAGGGATATATGAGGATGCAATAAGCCAAAAAATAATTAGTAGATATCTTGATGATCCATCTTTGAAAGATATTCAATCACTTATCCTTGGCTGCACGCATTATCCCATTATAATCAAGGAGATTAAAAGTCATTTTAAGAAACTTGAAAATTCAGTTGAGATAATTGATTCTGCGGAAACAGTTGCTAAAGCTTTGAAGTCATTTCTCGAATACCATCAATTAAATATTAAGACCTCTTCCTCAAAAGATCGTTTTCTGGTTTCTGATTTTACAGAATCTTTTGAGCAGACAACGACTACATTTTTTGGGAGTGAGGTACAACTTGAATTAATTCCCATTTGGGACGAATTAAAGTAGATTTACTAAATGAAAAAACTAGTTTACCTTTTTCTGTTTCTTACGATTGTAAGTTGTTCTGTTACTAAAAACACCAAGACTATACATCCATTTTCAGGAGATGCGATTGGTTGCGGAAATTTTATTGCTTACAAGCTTACTGATGACAATTCTGAATATGTTTCTGTCAAAGTTGATGTTCCAACAATTGAACTTCAAAAGAAGCAAATGTACGGAGTGGGTATTGCGGATGCTATTACTATCGTTCGAAAGAAGTATGATGGACCAATAAATGCTGCACTTTGTAATGACCTGATTCCATCCACCTTTCCAAAGGAGCTAGTCAATGAAACAGCCACGGAAGGATTGCTAGAGTTGATATTAAGTGAGTCAGAAATTGAGAAAGCTAAAAACAAAGAGCCTTACAAGGCCACGTTGATCCTTAAAAATGTAGTTTTTGAAACTGTGACAATCGATTACCTAAGACTTGAAGACATAAGCGTAGGGTGGTTGCCTGGATAAATCATTTATATCTAACATTCATTGGTTTATAAAGGATAAAGAGAAGTAAATTCGAGTGTGATTTCATTCGTCTTCTACCTAGGGTTTCTTCTGCTTTTTGTGGTATTCGTGGTTTATGCCGAACGGAAAACAGCTGCATTTATCCAAAATAGACTTGGGCCAATGGAAGTAGGTCCTAAGGGCATCTTACAGACAATAGCTGATTTACTTAAGATGCTTCAAAAGGAAGACATAAGAGCAAATGCAGTCGACTTAATCCCTTTTTTAATTGCCCCAATAATCATTTTTGCTGCTGTATTTACAGGGTATTCAGTTCTTCCAATTAATGCGGATTTGAATGGCTCAGGTATTGCAAGTGGTGTTTTCTTTCTTCTTGCTGTGGTTTCGCTTGACGTGTTAGGCATTTTGATGGCAGGATGGGCCTCCAACAATAAGTATAGTTTATATGGGGCTATGAGATCTGTAGCTCAAATTGTATCCTATGAAGTGCCACTGGGAATAAGTGTACTTTGTGTTATAATAATTACTGGAACGTTGGATTTGCAAGAAATTAGTGTGTTGCAGAGTAAGGGGGGGATTTTAATGTGGAACATTATTAATCATCCAGTTCTTATTATTCCGTTTATCATCTTCTTTATTGCAGGTTTGGCTGAATCTAATAGAGCTCCATTTGATTTACCTGAGTCCGAATCAGAATTAATAGGAGGGTATAGTACCGAGTATTCTGGTTTTAGATGGGGCATGTTTATGTTATCAGAATATGGGATGATGTTATTGCTATCTATTTTAGGTGCAGTGCTATTTTTCGGAGGTTGGAGCTCTCCAATAAACGCATTTGGAAATGGACCCATTTGGGGAGCTTTCTGGTTATTGTCGAAAGCACTGATACTAATCTTTGTGCAACTCTGGGTTCGATGGACGCTTCCTCGCCTTAGAGTAGATCAATTGATGAGTTTGTCATGGAAATATTTAACTCCTTTGTCAATAATCATGTTATTTGTTTGTGCTATTTGGAAACTTTGGCTTCTAGGCTAAAAAGTGAAATATTTCGAAAACATATCGTCCGCAATAAAGTCTACATCGAAAGGGATGATGCTGTCTATTCAGTACTTCTTTCAGGCTCGGAAATCTCGTAAAAAGGAGTGGGTAGCAGATGATAATTACTTTGAGAAAGCCAACGGTACGTTTACTGTTCAATATCCGCATGAAGAAATCCCAATTCCGGATCATGGTAGGTACCAATTGCATAATGAAATTGACGATTGTATAGTATGTGATAAATGTGCTAAAATTTGCCCTGTAGATTGCATAGATATTGAGCCAATTCGTTCTCCCGAAGTATTCGGGAAAACCTCCGATGGTACCCCTTTAAGAATACATGCAGCAAAATTTGATATAGACATGTCGAAATGCTGCTTTTGTGGTCTGTGTACAGTGGTTTGTCCTACAGAGTGCCTAACGATGACTAAAGAATTTGATTTTAGTACAACTGACATTCTGGATCATAATTTTTCCTTTAGTAAAATGACTGAAGTGGAGATAGCTGAAAAGAAAAAGGAATTTGATGATTTTCAGGCCTCTAAAGCACAACCTAGCAAGGATTTGCCGGAAATTGGTGGAGCCAAAGCTCATAAACCTAAGCCGGTTATAAAGACTGGAGCAAAGCCTGTAATAAAGCCAAAGCCTGTTGTCAAAGCCAAACAAGACGAAGGAACTGAAAAAGGTTCTGTTGTTAAGCCTAAGATTAAACCAATTGTAAAGCCGATAATTAAGCCTAAATCTGATTCTGAGATTAAGTCATCAGATACGAAAAAGAAGCCAATAGTTAAACCTAGAATA
Source organism: uncultured Roseivirgaceae bacterium (assembly GCA_964634415.1). GTDB lineage: Bacteria > Bacteroidota > Bacteroidia > Cytophagales > Cyclobacteriaceae > Ekhidna. The sequence goes on from CAZWLS010000026.1 coordinate 12,661, forward strand.
CCTAAGAAGAAGTAGTGATAATTATCATTCAAATAACATTGATGCTCTTGGCTCTCGTAGGAGTTGGAATAATTGTATTCTCTAAGAATATTATTCATGCCGCATATGCACTTGCACTGACTCTAATTAGTGTTGCAGGAATTTATGTTTTATTGTCAGCAGAACTTTTGGCGATAGTTCAAATTATGCTTTATGCCGGCGGTGTGGTAATCCTATTGGTTTTTGGAGTGATGATGACAAATAGGTTAAGAGGGGAGGATGTTGTTTCTGGGTCTCGCAATCGATTAGTGTCTGCTATTATTTCTCTTGCACTTTTTCTGTTTTTTGCATTCACCATTTCCAATACTGATTTCAACGATTCTCAGGTACATGATTCAGACCAAATTAGTAAAATAGGCATCTCTTTTTTAACAGAGCATATTGTTGCTTTTGAACTGGTAGCCTTTGTTCTATTGGTAGCATTGGTGGGAGCTTCATACTTAGCTAAAATGGCATCTGATGAGTAATTCGATGATACCATATTACCTATACTTTGCTTCATTACTTTTCAGCGCTGGTGTCTTTGTTGTCTTAACTAAGAGAAGCGCCATTTACATATTGATTGGAATTGAATTGATGTTGAATGCAGCGAATATTGTTTTGGCTACTTTTTCTCAGTATGATCCTTTGTTGAATGGTCAGATCTTGGCGATTTTTTCCGTAGTGATCACTGTATGTGAAGTGTCAATAGCATTGGCCATCCTCTTAAATATTTATCGCAAAACAAAAGTGTCCAATGTGGACGAACTGACGGAGGTGGGCAACGGATGAATTGGTTAGTTACAGTTATTCTTTTTTTGCCTCTTTTTGGCGGTATCATATCTTTCTATAGTGGAAAAAAAACTGGCTTAATTGCATCAATATCAACTTTATGCACCTTTTTGTTAGCTATTTTCCTATTACTATCTAATTACTCTTTCATAGTTCTTTTAGAGTGGCTTCCCGGCTACCATTTAAGTATAAAAATCGATTCCGTATCATTACTCCTAATATCTTTAGTGACACTCATTTCCACGCTAGTAAATGTCTTCTCGATTGAATACATGCGCTCAGATTTAGGGAAGAATCGCTATTTCGCCAAGATCGGATTTTTCACCTTTTCTATGATTGGGTTACTGTTGGCAGATCATTTGATATTGATGTTTGTTTTTTGGGAATTAGTGGGATTTGCATCATACCTGTTAATCGGTTTTTGGTATGGAAAAGAGGGAGTCCCGCAATCCGCAAGGCTAGCATTCATTGTGAATAGACTGGCAGATGTTGGATTTTTAGCGGGTATTTTAATTCTCAATCAAGGCAGCTTATCTATATCCGAATTTCAGGAAACATGGCTGTTTATTCCTTCAATACTTATTTCTATTGGAGCTTTTGGTAAGTCTGCTCAATTGCCTTTTTCAGGTTGGTTAACTAAGGCTATGGTGGGTCCTACACCGGTATCTGCGCTGATTCATGCTGCAACCATGGTAGCCGCGGGTGTATATCTACTATTTCGAATAGCGCCGTATTTGCATCCAGACGCTTTAATAATAATCGCTTTCATAGGAACAGCTACTGCACTATATGGTGGAATTAGTGCTTTGATGCAACACGATATAAAAAAGGTATTAGCCTACTCAACAATATCACAACTGGGGTATATGATTCTCGGAGTGGGAGTTGGAGCTCCGGAAACATCAATTTTTCATCTTTTCACACATGCTTTCTTTAAAGCTGGACTTTTCCTGGGAGCTGGATCTATCATTCATTTCATGCATAAAATGAATATAGAAGATGAACAAGATATGCGTACAATGGGTGGACTCAGAAAGTTCATACCGTGGACATATAGAAGCTTTTTAGTATGTGCACTTGCGCTTGCAGGGATTCCATTTTTAAGCGGATTTATGTCTAAAGAAGGTATTGTTATTGCAGCTTGGGAATGGGCAAGTATTAATGGGACTTGGGCCTATTTAGTGCCTGACATTGCACTGATCACTGCTTTTCTAACGGCACTTTATGTTGGCAGAATGGTTCTCTTGGTTTTCTGGGGGAAAGTGAGATTTGAAACCAAGGTGGATGTACCTCTTGAAAGTAGTCAATTTAAGTTACCGCTTGGTATTTTGGCAGCGGGTTCATTGTGGGTGCTTTATAATTTAAACCCCTTAGCCCATGGATCTTGGTTGGATTCGATTTGGGGAGTGGGTGAAGCTCATGCAGATGAGTTAACGACTCTAATGGTGACTTTCTTATCTCTACTTCTTGCTTTTTCCGGCCTAATTCTGGCTTATTCCTTTTTCAAACCGAATTCAAATTATGCAAAGTCCTATGGTTTGAAGTCAAGCGATAGATTCACTACCATATTAAACGGATTTTATTTAACCGAATTTTATCAAATTTTTGGAAGAGGCGTTGAAAAAGCTGCTGAAGGAACATTCCAAATTGATAAAGGATTTATTGATCGCTCTTTGAATTTGTTTGCTATTGGTGGTGTGGTACTCGCTAAAGTAATAGCGCTTATTGATCGGTTTTTTATTGATGGACCAATTAACCTGATGGCATATTTGTCCGGTTTAGTCGGTAAGCTGCTAGCTGCAATAAGTTCAAGGGACTTGCAAACTCAACTAGCTTGGTTGCTATTGGGTATTATTTTGATATTAAGTTTGATACTGATTTTTTAGCGCCGCATGCAAAATATCCTAACCTATATATTCCTGTTGCCACTGCTAATTGCTTTTCTGATGCTTTTTGTGTCGGGAGAGAAATGGACGCTTTTTAGGAGATTATCTCTTGCTACAATTGGAGTTCAGTTTGTTTTGTCTGTCCTAATGATGATCAATTTTGATGGATCATTATCCCCAGAAAACTGGTCAGGAGCTTTTCAGTTTGTTGAAAAATCTAATTGGATTAATATGTCTTTTGGGTCTGTGGGATCTTTAAGCATAGAGTATTTCATTGGTGTAGATGGTATTAGTATGCCACTAGTTGCTCTCTCTTCATTTGTCCTGTTGATTGGAGTCGTTTCCTCTTGGAATATTAAGGAGAAGGCTAAAGGCTATTTCATTCTTTATTTGTTATTGAGCTCTAGCATTATTGGATGCTTTATATCGCTTGATTTTTTCCTTTTTTACCTGTGCTTTGAGTTTATGCTACTCCCAATGTTTTTCTTGATTGGAATTTGGGGAGGAAAGCGTCGTGCTTATGCTTCTATCAAGTTTTTTCTTTATACCCTGCTAGGTTCACTTTTTATTTTGCTGGTAATGATTGCACTCTACTTGAGTGTAATTGATGGTGATGCAAATACCTTTAGTCTGGTTCAAATGCTAGATGGAAGTTATGACAGTGGTTCTCTTTTGGACCCAAGTTCGAAACAATTAATATTTGGGTATTCTGCCAGAGCAGTAGCGTTCATATTTTTGATAATAGGATTCGGAATTAAGCTACCGGCCGTCCCCGTACACACATGGCTTCCTGATGCCCACGTTGAAGCTCCAACACCTATTTCGGTTGTACTTGCCGGACTTTTGCTGAAGGTTGGTGCTTATGGCTTGTTTAGGATCGCATATGGAATATTTCCCGATATAGCTGTTCAATATGCATCAATTGTAGCTGTTATTGGAGTCATTTCAATTCTTTATGGCGGCATGAATGCGCTTGCACAAAGAGACCTAAAACGTATGGTTGCATACTCTTCAATATCGCATATGGGTTTTGTTTTAGTAGGGTTAGCATCATTAACCGCGATAGGATTTTCTGGAGCATATTTTCATATGATTTCACATGGGCTCATATCTCCTGCTTTGTTTTTGATTGCAGGAGTGATATATGATCGTACAGGGAATAGGAAGATGGGAAATTTTAGTGGTCTCGCCAGTAAGATGCCACAGTATACCTTCTTCATGACTATTTTCTTCTTTGCCGGTCTTGGGCTACCAGGCCTTTCAGGCTTTGTTGGCGAGTTAATGGTATTAATGGGAGCATTTGGTAGTTCGCAACTTTCATACTGGATAGGTATTTCCGCTACTTTGGGAATTGCGGTGTCAGCAGCTTACTTTCTCTGGACGATTCAAAGGATGTTTTATGGAAACTATTTTGTGCGTGATTCATCATGGGAGTCCAACATGATAGACTTAACACTAAGAGAAAAGCTCATGTTGATCCCTTTGGCTTTATTGGTAATTGCATTAGGGATATTTCCTCGACTGATTCTAGATTACAGCAATGAAACAGTAGACTTTTTTATACAACAGATCAGTAAGTTCCGACCATGAAATTGAGTGAGCAACTTACGAGTATATTAAATGACCTTCAAGGTGCTTTAACAGAAAGTACACTCATTTTAGGATCTATCGTAATATTATTAGTTGGATTGATTCGACCGAATGAGGTGTTGATAAAAGTATTGTTTGGGGCGATAGTATTAGTCTCATTATGGTTAAATGTCAACAATAGTACTGAGGGTTTAGTACTTTTAGATTCACTCCATCTAAGTAAAACTAACAATCTCTTTGGATCTCTTTTTATCATTACAGCACTCTTACTAATTATATTCCCGAGGGATAAGAAACATGCTACGGAATATTATTTTTTCATACTAGCAATGCTGTGTGGAAGTCTCTTCATGATGAAGGCGAATAGCATTTTAATCATTTATTTATCAATCGAATTAGTTTCGTTTGCATCCTATATCCTTACAAATTTCACTTTCAAAAGAGCAGCGTTTGAAGCAAGTTTAAAATACCTATTAATTGGAGCAGTCAGCTCTGCAGTGATGCTTTTTGGTTTGGGTTTTATTTATGGATCAACCGGTGCTTTTGCCATTTCTGATTTAGCAAACATTGGTTCATTGGATACAATGTATAGTGCGGGAGTTGCTATGCTTATGATTGGTATTTTCTTTAAAATTTCCATTGCGCCAGTTCATTTGTGGGTACCGGCTACTTATCAAAGTGCACCCTCAGATGCTACGGCTTTCATGTCTATAGCACCTAAACTTGCTGGACTTTTGTTGCTTCAGCGCATGCTCACTTTAAGTGTTTTTGATTCTGAATTATGGGTTTTTAGCGTTGTTCTCGTCTTGGGAACATTGACTATAATGATAGGCACATTAGGTGCTTTTCGTCAAACCAATGCTCGGAGAATGGTAAGTTTTGGTGCCATTGCCCATTCAGGATTTTTATTGCCATTTGCTCTGATAAGTTCTCCGACATCAAGCGAAGCATTTTGGATATATTCAGTTGCTTATGCCATCATGAATGTCGCGGTATTTTATCTGCTTGATCAATATGAAAGAAAAGGCATTCATGAATTGTCAGACTACGGAGAATCCGTAAGTTCTTCATGGATGGGAGTAAGCTGTACTTTGGTGCTAGTTTCTTTAGTTGGATTGCCACCATTGGTTGGGTTTACGGCTAAGTTTTTTCTCTTCACAACATTGTGGGAATATTATCTTTCCAATGAATTGATTTATGTGTTATGGTATCTGATTGTTGCAGTATTGGCTACAATCGGATCATTGTTTTACTACCTGCAAATTCCTAAACATATTTTCCTTGTCAAAGGGCAAACAAATCAGTCGATCAATTTCAGTTTATTGACGAAAATTATTGCAACTCTTTTCTCAATTGGACTGTTATTGTTGTTCTTTGCACCGAAGTTGGTAATAGTAATGCAACAATTGCTTAATAACGTCCATGAGTGACCCAATAAAACACGAATGTGGCATAGCCCACCTGCGCCTTAGAAAGCCCCTCCAATATTATATTGACAAATACGGTACGCCCGCATATGCAGCGAAGAAGATGTACTTGCTGATGAAAAAGCAGAGTAATCGTGGCCAAGACGGAGTAGGGGTAGCAAGTATCAAGATTGATCTCCCACCGGGACTAAGATATGTATCAAGGTACCGGACAATCAATTCGAATCCGATTGAAGAAATCTTCGGGAAGATTAGTAAGAAATATCAAAAGGCTAAAAAAGATTCTGAAGAAGGATTCAAAAACGCAGAATGGCTCAAAGAGAATTATGCATTTACTGGCGAAACTTGGTTAGGTCACTTAAGATATGGAACTCATGGTAAGAATAGCATTGAAAATTGCCATCCATTTCTGCGTCAGAATAACTGGAGAAGTAGGAATTTAGTGATGGCAGGAAACTTCAACATGACAAACGTTGAAGAGTTGTTCAATATTCTTGTTAGCCTGGGGCAGTTTCCGAAAGATAAAGTGGATACTGTAACAGTAATGGAAAAGATTGGCCATTTCTTGGATGAGGAAAATCAGCGAATCTTCGATAAGTATAAAGATGAATTGTCCAACGAAGAGATCACATATAAGATTGAAGAAGAGATAGACCTTCAAACTGTTTTACATCGATCATGCAGAGACTTTGATGGTGGATATGCAATGGCAGGGTTGATTGGTTACGGAGCATCATTTGTTGCACGTGATCCGGCAGGAATTAGACCTGCATATTACTACGCAGATGATGAGGTAGTAGTAGTAACATCAGAAAAGCAAGCAATAAAAACGGCTTTCGGATGCGAATATTCTGAGATTGAAGAAATAAGTCCTGGACATGCACTAATAATTGACAAAGATGGAAGCTATGAGCAAAAACAATTCATAGAACCAATAGAACGTAAGTCGTGTAGTTTCGAGCGTATTTATTTCTCAAGAGGAACTGATCCAGATATATATAATGAGCGCAGAACTCTTGGCGAACTTCTCGTACCGCAAGTACTGAAATCAATCAATTCTGATTTGAAAAACACTGTCTTTTCATACATACCTAATACCGCCGAGACTTCATTTCTAGGTTTGATGCGAGGAGTTGAAAAGTATTTGATAGCAAAACGAAAAGAAGTTATTCTAGATGGTAAGCCTTCTCCAGATTCTGTAGAGGAGATGCTCAATTTCCAACCTCGCGTGGAGAAATTGGTTTTGAAAGACGCCAAGTTGAGAACCTTTATTACTGATGATAACAGCAGGGATGAATTAGTATCTCACGTATATGATACTACCTACGAAGTTATCAATAAACACACGGATACACTTGTAGTAATAGATGACAGTATTGTCCGTGGTACTACGCTTGAAAAGAGCATCTTGACATTGTTGGATAGACTTGAGCCTAAGAAAATTGTAATTGTATCTTCGGCACCTCAAATTCGGTTCCCAGATTGCTATGGTATTGACATGAGCAAAATGAAAGATTTTCTTGCATTTAGAGCAGTCTTGGAATTATTGAAAGATCATAACAAGGAAGAATTATTAGACGAAGTATTTGATAAATGTCTTGCCAGTCAAACTGATCCCAACCCAATCAATCATGTAAAAGAGTTGTATGATCAATTCACTTACGAGGAAGTTTCCGAAAAAATTACTGAAATAGTAAAACCTGACGGAATCAAGGCCGAGGTTGAAGTGGTTTATCAAACAGTTGAAGATCTTCATAAAGCCTGTCCAAACCATTTAGGTGACTGGTACTTTACTGGTGATTATCCTACTCCAGGAGGGAACAAAGTAGTAAATAGGGCTTTCGTAAACTTTATGAAAGGGGTAGAAGTAAGGGCCTATTAATATTAGACCCTTAGCTGTTCACTTTTCCTTTTTAATAAGTCTGTTTAGATGTGCAATTGACAGCACATGCATAAAGACCGCTATAGGCATCAAACAACCCGCAACTAGTCCATACGGATATGTAATAGCTTCTAGTGGCAGAATGGGTTCGCTAGATCCATATAAGCCTGGTTTATATATGGAAGTCATAAATACAAATACGACTGTGGCTAGTACGATCAAACCTAGGTAGTTCCAACTTCTGAGAAGTTTAAGATTGAGTTTAGGGCCACTTATTGCGACCAATCCAATTATTGGCACTGTTAGTGCGTATATCATATCAAAATTGTATCCTTCAATAGTAGCTTCTTTGTGAAGAATACCTGCAGCAAATGAGGCTACAAATAGACTTTCTACCAATATTCTAAATGACTGAAATAGAAAAATCTGTTTTGTCGGTAAATGAAGTAACCAATCTGCTTTTCTATTACGATAAACAAAGATTCCAGTAAAAATGAAAGCCGGAACAATCATCGTTAAAGCGAATCTAGGTGGAAATGAATAGGATAGGATAAAGTCAGATGAGCCAATAATGCCCAGGTAGAGTTGCCAAAGTAAAATTCCTATGATCAAATAGGCTTTTTTCTTTTTTCTCTCGGATTCAAAATAAGATTTATTGATGACGATAAATCCAAAGTAGATTAATACCAAACAAACTGCTGCAGTTAATGATAGGTATCCAAGTTGTAGCATCATTAGTAGGTGGTTTTTAATTTCGATAAAATAGTATTCACAGCTTCTTCACCATCTGTTTGAAGTGCCTCTCTAATCTCATTCATTGCCGCTTGCCACGATGGCACAACATTTTCTAAGAGAATCTTACCCTCTGTCGTTATCTCAATCACAGGGAAGTCTTTCTTAGTTGCATAAGATTTGTCGAACAATCTCTTAAGGTTCCTATTGACTGAGGACTTTTCCATAAACAAGATGTCCGTGAGTT
>CAZWLS010000027.1:0-21176 GCA_964634415.1 uncultured Roseivirgaceae bacterium
GACATGTCTTGATTAGATAGACAGATATAATCCAGAAGTTTTTAAAGGCTTTATTCTTGGTAAAGCCTTTGGAATATCTATAGTATATCTGCTGAGCGATCCCTGCCAATCTGAATAGTCCATACACTCGATAAAATCTGAAGTCATCAATTGACCTGCCTGTTTTTTGCGCATAATACTGGATCACCTCATCTCTTTTGATCATTCCATTGGCATTGCTTGGCTGTCTTCGCATCGATTTGATAAAGAAATTATCATCTTCATGCACCCAGTAGGCCAAACTACTCCCCAAATCCATGAGCGGGTCACCTATAGCCGCAAGCTCCCAATCCAAAACTCCAATTATATGTGCCGGATCATTCACATCCAGAACAACATTGTCTAACCGAAAGTCATTGTGAATTATACACAGGTTTTCTTCTTTAGGCATGTTTTCTTCTAGCCATTTCATCACCTTTCTACCTGCCGGAACATTCCATGTTTTTGCATCTGCATAGCGTTTGTTCCACCCGGTGATTTGCCTTTCGACGTATCCTTCACCTTTACCTAAAGTGTCTAATCCTTCTTTCAGATAATCTACCTGATGTAATTCTATCATCTTATCCCAGAAAGAATAACAAAGCGCATTGGTCAAGTCTTTATTCCACGAAACCTCCTTAGGTAGATTCTTTCTTGGAATCATTCCTTCCAATCGATCCATCAGATAGAAGGTGGAGCCCAGAACTTCTTCATCCTCACAAACAGCAATCATTTCAGGAACGTAAGCGTAATGGGGCTTCAATTTCTTCTGAAGGTGATATTCCCTCGGCATATTATGTGCTCCTCCTGCCTTTTTACCTAGAGGTGCTCTCCGCAAAATGATGTCTCTATTGTCAAATTTGAGTCGATAGGTCCAATTCGAAGCACCTCCTGAAAACTGAGTGATTGCGGGAGTTCCTTTCAGCTTCAAGCCCTGCGATTCGATCCAAGGGAGTAGAATATCTAAATCCAGTTCTTCACCTTGCCTTTGTTGCTTCTCCAAATCTTTAATCTCAATCTTGCTCATGCTTAGGCCAGGTATTTTTTAAACTCTAATCTTGAGATCATTCGCATGTGCACTTCATCCGGACCGTCAGCTAAGCGCAAAGCCCTGGCTTGTATGAAAAAAGCGGTGAGAGGAAAATCATCTGATAGCCCTCCTCCTCCATGAATCTGCATGGCCATATCTGTGATATCTTGAAGCACTCTAGGCGCTACCACCTTGATAGCTGAAATCTCTGTCATACTTTCTCTTACTCCAGCTTGATCAATTTTCCATGCTGCATAATGCGTCAACAAACGAGCCTGATCAATGTCTATTCGAGCTTTCGCAAATCGCTCTGAGTTACCGCCAAGCTTAGCCAGTAGCTTACCAAATGCTTCTCTGGTTCCACTTCTGAAAATTGCAAGCTGCAATGCCCGCTCTGCTGCTCCTATACAGCGCATGCAGTGATGGATTCTACCTGGACCAAGCCTGCCTTGAGCAATGGCAAAACCAGATCCAAAGTCCATAATCAGGTTCTCTTTCGGCACCCTCACATTGTTGAAATGCACTTCACCGTGTCCTGCAGGTGGATCATATGCCCCAAACGTATTGAGCATCCGCTTCACCTCTACGCCTGGAGTATCCAGTGGTACAAGGACCATGCTGTGTTGCTCATGCCTACCTCTCCCCTCATCTTTTGTTTGGCCCATCACAATTGCAATCTTCGCATCCGGATGGCCTAACCCTGTAGACCACCATTTCTTTCCATTGATGACTATCTCATCTCCATCAGCTGCTATCGAGGTTTGAATGTTGGTTGCATCTGAACTAGCTACATCTGGTTCAGTCATACAAAACACCGATTTCATTTCTCCGGCAAGAAGTGGCTTCAGCCACTTTTCTTTTTGTTGCTCACTACCAAAATGATAGAGCACTTCCATATTGCCAGTATCGGGTGCGTTGCAGTTAAAGATTTCAGCGGAATTATACACCCTACCCATCTCCTCCGCCAATGGCGCATAGTCTAAAACACTTAATCCTTCTCCCAATTCACTATCCGGCATAAACAGGTTCCACAAACCTTGTTCTTTGGCCTTAGACTTCAGCTCCTCCAATCTCGGATGCTCGGTCCAATTTTTCCAATTCCCATCTGCATTGTGAGTCTTATGATATTCGATATAATCTCGCTCGAATGGAAAAACATGCTCTTGCATGAAAGCCTTCAGCCTTCGCAAGTAGTCTTGTGATTTTTGGGAGGGTTCGAAGTTCATATTCGTATTAAAATTTTCGAAGCATTTTAGCAGTCATGAATGGCATGATGAGTTTAAAGAAATACCATGGCCAAAACGGAACATAGGAATTTGCTTTCTCCTTATTGATTGCTTTGACCAACAGTTTAGATCCTTTATCCAATGAAATCATGAATGGCGGTGGCTTGCCAATAGAATCGGTCATCTCCGATTGGATGTAACCAGGGAAAATGGAAGATACTTTTATAGGCTTCTTGAGCACATCTATGCGAACACCCTCTGTTAAGCTTCTTAAACCTGCTTTAGTAGCCGCGTAAACGGTCATTGCAAATGGATATCCTCTAAATGCCGACATGGATGAAATAGCAACCAGGTGTCCATGATTTTGCTCTCTGAATATTTCCATGGCTGCTTCCATCTGACTGATGGCTCCGCAAAAATTGGTGATGGCCGTTTGCATATTGGCTTTTGCGTGGCCCTTACCTAAGGATGCCCCCTTCCCCATGCCTGCATTCACCACAACTCTATCCAACTTTTCGCCTACATCATGAAAATCTTGGTTGAAAGCTCTAAACACTTCAAAAACCTGGTCTGCATCTGTTACATCAAGGGATCTTAGGAATACTTTACTTTCAGGGTTTATTTCATGAAGCTGCTTCTTTAATTCCTCTAGATTTTCAACCCTGCGGGCACAAAGTGCCAAGTTGCAGCCTTGCTTTACAAATTCTATAGCCATGCCTTTCCCAAGTCCGGAACTGGCACCAGTAATCAATATATTCTTTCTCTTCACTAGTTACTTATTAGTCTCTAGCGTAAGATAATTGAATCAGCTTTGTCGAATGAAATTTATTTTACCCAAAAGAATAAGTACTACCAAGCGTGTTACTCTGCAGAAGTTCCTTCTTCTATTTCACGAATCAGTTCGTCTACTCCCATGGAGCCAGCGTAGTCCACGGCTACTCTTAAGGCACGCAAACCATGAACTCCCTGCAAATCTTCTAATGCCACATCTTCAATTTTAGGCTTGAGATACCCTTTAGAAGATAGAAATTGTAAGTAGGTTCGGTATTCGTTTGCATCCTGCTCTTGAGAATAAACAATCACGATATGGCCAGGCTGAGTGATTCTTTCCTTAGTTCCCTTGATATGTGCTTTGTCTACACGTTTTTTGATAATCTCATATCGTGCATTGTACGCACCTTCCACATCAAATTTCTTTTCATCCATTCTGAAATGCACAGAAAGTGGCGTGCTGTATACCAGAATCAAAGAGGCGATCTCTACAGGAGCTGTCAATTCCTTCCGCAGCGAATGGAATTCATTTTCCATCTCACACATCACCAAAAGCTGCCATAATCGAAGATTGCGCAAGAAGATTTCGCTAAACATCTTGTCGTTGGTAATGGACTGTCCGATGTACATATTAAACTCTACTCCATCCGTTTTGTAACGTTCGAAGTAATGAGGAAACATTTCCTGTGCCTCGATCTGCTTTTTATCAAGGTATGATGCAAGCCTTTGATTAATCAGGTTAACGCTTGTATCGTATTTCTTTCGTTCCTCATATACTGTGTGCAAATCAGCATCGAGCATTGATTCATATTCCTCTACCAATTCTTTCAATACACGATCATCATTTTTGAAGTGATCGAAAACTGGATAGACATCATCCTTCAAAAAGGACAATATTCTATGTTCACTTCCTGCAGCAAGGTTTTTCTTTAACTCACCATTGAATCCGTTTAAGCGATGAAGTAATTCATCCAACACCGGCAACGGCTTTTGTTTATTGGCGGTTTTGAGAACTTTGGTAACTCCATTTAACTGCTTAATCAGATCTTTGCTTACTGCCTTATTCCTTCGTTCGGAAGACCCTTTAATATCTAGTTGACCATAAAGTGGATAGAGGTGATCAAAAACAATATCCGTAAACATCGCTTCTTCTCCCTCCTCTTGCTTTTTGATGAACTTCATCGCCTCCTCTTCAAATCTCCATTTCACCGATGAATGAATAGTTGTACACTCCTGCTGAATAACAGCCTCAACCAAATTCTGAGATTCTGTCTGGAAACGTTTCTTAGCCATCGAAAGAATAGGAACAATCTGATCAAGCATGGCAAGTGAGCCACGATTTAGTTCGTATTTATTCTTCGATCCAAGCTCCATAAAGCCAAGCAGTTCACCTTCATGAACAAGTGGTGCGATGATATAGCTCTTATATCCGGATTCTTTGAGCTTTTGAGCCATCCCAGTACCCGAAACTTCATGGAAATAATCGGCGTCCGTGACTACGAATGGTTCCTTTTTTACAAAAAGTTCTTGACAGCTAAAGGGACAAAAGTCTTCATCACAACTTAGCCATTCTCCTTCTTGCAAAAGGATGCTGTTAACATCTCTGTGGTCAATCGGAAGCAACATTTCATTCTCATAACTCACAATACCAATTGATAGATTTGTATTGTTGAGCATCCTCCGAACACTGTGTTGGATGTTTTCAAACGTGTTATCAGACTTAACAAGCAAGTTTGATGTGATATTGCCAATGGATTGATCGGCTGTTACATCTACCAGATTGACAATATTTATACCCCGCATGATCCAACTATTTGGCGGAAACTTTTGCTTCCAGAGGTCCATATCATCAAAATTGTTGATGAGTTCTTCAAAGTCTTCTTGCGTAATTTGAACAGCCTTATCTGTTGGGATAAATTCTGAAAGATCTGCATTTATCAGCAGCTTATAAACACGGTTAAACCCTTGTGCTTTGTTTTCTATTTCTAAAAACTGTGGAGTGGAGCCACCAATCTGATAGCCAAAATATCTTCCAAGAATAAAATAGCAGCAGTACTTGTAGAAAAGATCTTCATCTACATCTTTCATTCGAAATTCGAAGGGCTCTCCTGATGCACTTACAATATTGTCAAAGCGCTCAGATGTATATATAGGCTCAAAATAGAACGGAGGCGTTAGAATCTTGATCTCATTGGTGCTGAGAATAGACGGGAAAAGCGGCTTGCTAAGCTTATCAAAGGACCTTTGGTACTTTTTTAGCTTTGTTACGTCCGAAATACCATCTTTTAACTCAGGATATTTTTCAACTTCTTTCAGCAAGTCTTTGGCATAGCTTGCCTGCCCCGCATCCTTGCTTTTTGCCATTTCTTCCAACTGCTCAATGAGTTTAAAAAAACTCACATGCATGATTGCTGGAAATTCTACCTCTTTACCATTATAAATCATGACTCCTCTATTTTGCTGTAATCGCTCTATAAAGATACATTATGTACCGTAGAGGCTGAATAAACGTAAAAAAGTCAATTAAGATTCCGTGATTTTCCCTTTTATGGAAGCCTTGTTAAAATCACCTCAAAGTGATCAACCCAATCCTGCGGCAGACTAGGAGAATCAACTGCTTTCTGTAATAGCTCTTTGTCACTTTTACGAGTGGTATAAAGCTGTATTACTTCTCTGACACTTAGCTGATGTCCATCTTCCTTTACTTTCCTGATCTCATCCCCTGCTTCAATCGTCCCTTCTTGCAAAACCTTGAAATAAAATCCGTTTTTCTCGGCTTTCATGAAGTCTTTGATAAACCTTGAATCACCCATTCGAATACCTAGCTTAAAGCATGGCATACGAGGGCTTGTCACCTGAAGCACGATTGATCCCAACTCGTATACATCGCCAATAAAAGTATTGGTCTCGTCCAATCCGTAGGTGGAAAGATTTTCACCAAAACTTCCTTTTTCAAAATGCAAATCTGAGCGCTCCTCTTTCCAAAATTCATAATGTTCTGCAGGATAAGCATACACTGCCTTATCTACTCCTCCATGAACTGTCAAATCAGCCTGCTTATCTCCTTCAACATTGAAGGTCGAGACTTTCACCGGACCATCAACTTTGTTTTTGAAAATGCCGGTCGAAATTTCGTGGCCATTAAATTCCGCTTTGGTCAGTTTACCAACATAGATTGAATCTAAATGCATAAGCCTAAATTTTTATTCCGTATCCATGGAGAAGTAACAGCCTAAGTCCTACGTACATTACTAGTGTGGCTGTCAGTAATCCAATGAGTTTTGTGTTGAACTTTTTGTTAGATAGGTAAGAACCGATCATTCCACCTATAAACACGGCTACGATCAAACGAATGGTCAGCTGACTGTCAAAAGTGAATGTATTTACGGCTAACAGTCCTAAAAGCCCAGAAAGTGAATTTACAAGTATAAAAACAGAAGCCAAAGAAGCAATTTTCCGCGCATTCTGCCAGTTCATCATATTCAACACTGGTGAGAGGTAGATGCCTCCTCCAATA
Source organism: uncultured Roseivirgaceae bacterium (assembly GCA_964634415.1). GTDB lineage: Bacteria > Bacteroidota > Bacteroidia > Cytophagales > Cyclobacteriaceae > Ekhidna. The sequence continues at coordinate 6,563 of CAZWLS010000027.1, forward strand.
CCTGATATACCTGCAAAGAATCCTACTAACCCGCCAAGACCTAGCCGCTTCCATAACTCAAAGTCTCGCATTTTAACACGATCTTCGACATACTTGGTAATCATTGATAAGGAAGATAAAATCAAAAGGCTACCCAAGATCAGAAAGAAAGTCTTTTCCGATAACTTCATCTGGGCACCTAGATAAGCCAATGGTATGCTAGGTACGATGAATGGCCAAAACAACTTCCAGTCAAAAACCCTATGGCGTACATACATCATCGTCCCAATGGTGACTACTGTGATATTCAGAAGAAGGGCGGTAGATCGAATCTCATAGAAGTCTGTCAAAAAGATACTCATGATAGCGAGGTAGCTCGAGCCACCACCAAATCCTACCGATGAATAAAACAGCGCGACAAAGAGAAATATTAATGGAAGGAGTATCTCTATCTCCATGGCATTAAATTAATAAACACTCAATGGGATCACCTTTACCGTACTGAACAGGTCCTTGCACAAAAGCCAGCGCATTTCCTTGTGCCATAGAATGAATCATGGAAGATCCTTGACCATCTAGAATGGAAACGTGATTATCCTCAATCAACGCCTTCAAGAAGACCGGCCGATCAAATTTCACTTCGTATTCATGAGCAATGGGAACATTAATTTTCATGAGTCCATTTCCAGCGCCACCGGATAGCCGTTGGAGTAGAGGTAGCACATGAACATAAAAACAAGTCAGAGAAGAAGCTGGATTTCCTGGAAGCGCAAATACATATTGATCATCTCTCCTACCGAAGTAGAGTGGTTTTCCTGGCTTTTGAAACACTTTGTAAAAAATCTCTTCTACATCATTTTCTTCAAGTGCCTGTTTGACATAATCGTAATCACCAACAGAAATTCCTCCTGTAATGAGTAACACATCACATTGTTCTAAGTTCTCATCGATGCCATCAGCAATTGCTTCTAAATCATCAGCGATTTTTTGCTGAGAACCACAGTAAAATCCATGATCTTGAAGAGCCGTTGCTAGGGTCTGACTGTTAGATTCATAAATCTGCCCAATCTCCTTTTTTTCACCTGGCTCTATTAATTCATTCCCTGTTGCGATTACATGAATAACCGGTTGCTGATAGGCAGCTACTGAACCATACCCCAATGAACTTAACACGCCCACAGTAGCAGGAGTTACTTTATGGCCTTTCTTGAACACCACTTGACCTTCGGCTATTTCAGTCCCCTTTCTCCTTATATTTTTTCCATCTATAACCTCTTCTTCTAAAATCAAGGTTGTTCCCTCAACTTTAGTTTTCTCCTGCATTATCACAGCAGTAGTATTGTCTGGCACCTTTCCTCCTGTAAAAATCCGCATAGCTTTTCCTTCGGAAAGTACATTCTTAGAGGTATTGCCTGCAGCTACTTCGCCAAAGATTTCAAACTGTTGCCCAAAGCCGCAAACTGCGTAACCATCCATTGCAGAATTATCAAAAGAGGGTAAGTCGAATGGAGAACTTATGTCCTCTGACAAGTAGCAACCTAGCGATTGAGCCAATGGAAGAGTGTCCTGGATTAGCTTCACTTGTTGCTGACTTACTAATTTGAGTGCTTCTTCAATTGATACCATCAGCCTCCTATTGAAATCATGGAACGGTTATTTTCGTATTGATCGGCATCCATCTTTAGCTCCATACCATCACGTGAATATTTCTTTGTTTGGATCGTAGCCAGAATTAATTGGTCAATGGATTCACCATTGCGGTATGGACCATATCGGTTTCGGAATTTGCAAAAAGGCAATTTTTCATTTTTCCGTCAGCAGTAAGCCGAATGCGGTTGCAATCCGAGCAAAACGGATTTGTGATGGTACTAATTATGCCAAAAGTCCCTTTATGCCCTTCAACTTGATAGTTGTTAGAAGTACTATGCTTGGGATTTTCCAAGGTGTCTACTTTCCCAAAGGCACGCTGAGCTTCATTTAGAATTTCTTCCTCGCTCACTCCTTTGCTCCAATCCCACTTATTGCCTTTAAATGGCATAAACTCAATAAACTTCACCACCACATTTTTATCCTTTGTAAGGGCGATAAAGTCTTTAATCTCTTTTTCGTTTACTCCCTTAATAAGGACTACATTTAGTTTGATCTGAAATCCTCTATATATCCCATCTTGAATATTTTGCATGATGCGATCGTAATAGTCTCTCTTGGTAATAAACGCATTTTTCGCTTTGTCCAAGGAGTCTAAACTCACATTGATTTTCTTCAATCCGATCTCTTCAAAAAGATCGTAGTACTTATCCAAGAGGATTCCATTGGTAGTAAGCTTCAGTGTAATATTTAGCTTAGACAACTCACGAACTAAATATTCGAAGTTTTTACGCACCAAAGGCTCTCCACCTGTTAATCTAATCGTATCAACCCCTAGATCGACATAGGTTTTAGAAATGGCAATGATCTCTTCCAATGTCATGATGCTGGGTTTTTCCATCAGCTCAATGCCCTCCTCAGGCATGCAATAGAAGCAACGCAGATTACACCTATCTGTAAGTGAAATTCTTAAGTAGGTATGAGGCCTCCCAAACGAATCAATGATTTTCGCTTTAGTCAATGACCACCTCCTTTCAGCACATGAAAAACATGAAATAAATGCGGAAATATTGCATTCAGGCAGTCTGAAACGCCACCAGTAGAACCAGGTACCGCTAATATTACTTTGCAATTTTTAATTCCCGCGACCGACCTTGAAAGCATAGCATATGGCATCCGCTCTTGACCATATCTGCGCATCTCTTCTTCCACACCATGTAGTGTTGCGTCGAGCAATGGCCTAACGGTATCTGGAGTAATATCACGTGGACCAACACCTGTCCCGCCGGTAAAAATCAGAAGGTCGGTTGCCAATTCATCCACTTGCTTTTGAATAAGTTCAGATGAGTCAGGAATTACTTCATAGGAAGCCTCTAACCCAAACTCTTCCATTTTGGAGAGCAATAATTTACCTCCTCTGTCTTCTTTATCCCCACTGGAAACTGAATCTGAGCATACTACTATTTTACAAGAAAGGCCCTTTGATGGCTTATGATAGGTAGATTTCCCTCCGGTCTTTTTAAGTAATTTAATCGTGCTGATCTCTACTTCTTTATCTACTGGTTTGAGCATATCATACATATTTAGAGCAACGATACTTGCTCCATGCATTGCTTCTACCTCCACCCCGGTTTTGTAGATAGTTTTTACCGTCATTAAAATTGTAATTTCTAAACCATCTATCTCATATTCGACCCCAGTATATTCAATAGGCAATGGATGACAATCTGGGAGCAAATCGGGTGTTTTTTTTACTCCAAGCAAACCTGCTGCTCTAGACATTTCGAACACATCACCTTTTGGAATCTGACCATTATTAATGAGGTCTATGGTTTCCTGGCTTCCAACCTTTACTATCGCCTGGGCGGTAGCTACTCTTAGCGTATTCGATTTATGTGTGATATCTACCATTTATTGATTCACTTTCCATTGATGGGTTTCATCTTCAAATATTTCTTTGCCAAAAACGGGGACTTTGGCTTTAATCTCTTCAACCAGGTAGTTGCATGCTTCAATAGCAATCTTTCTATGAGCTGAAGAGGTGAACACAAACAGGCACAGCTCTCCCGATTTCACTTGTCCCAAACTGTGGTAGATGTGGCAGCAAGTCATGTCATACTGATCGAAGGCAGATTCTCGTATTTCGTGAAATACTTTTTCAGCCATCTCTTCATATGCGGTATAATCAATGGCTTGAACAATCTTACCATCAATTTCATCTGCTCGAACCTGACCCAGAAAAATACTGTGCGCCCCTATATTCGTTTTCGACTGATGATTGGCAATCGATTTTGCAATCTTCTCTGGAGGGATTGGCCCATCCATAAATACCTTCTTAGGTTTCTTTTCGCTCATTATATTAATTCTTCTATTCCTCCTGCGTCTACCAAGTTAGAGAATCCAAATTCTTTCTCTAGTAGCTCGATCGCTTTTTTACTTCGAATTCCCGACTGACAAAAAACATGCACTGCCTGATCCTTAGGTATCTCGTCATTTCGCTCTTTCAATTGACTTAATGGGATTTCAATCAGGTTATCGTTGCAAGGTCTTGGCTGTTCAAAAGGTTCTCTAACATCAAGATAAAGATGACTTGCCTCAGAAAGCGAGCAAATGGCTTGCTCCAATTCTAGCGGTTGATTCTTAATCTTATTTATCTCATCTTCCTTTCGTTGGAATTGAATCAGTTGATCCTGCATCGTGAGTGTATCTACGATCTTGACTTTACCAGACAATGGGGTTCCAACACCTAGAATGATTTTAAGAGCTTCCGTTGCTTGCATCGTGCCTAATATTCCTGGCAAGACACCAAGCACACCGGTTTCTTCACAATTACTACTGTCCTTGTAATGGTGATTAGGATATAAACACCGATAGCTAGGACCATTTTGATAATTAAACACGGATAATTGCCCCTGATACTTGTAGATAGATGCTCCAACAAATGGTTTGTTAGCCTTCAAACACGCATCATTAATCAAATATTTTGTCTGAAAATTATCAGTACCGTCTAAGATTAAATCATACTTAGAAATAAGTTCGATGGCATTATCAATTCCGAAAGGAACATTAAAAGCAACAACGTTAATATGGGAATTCCGTCTATTTAGCCTATCCTTCGCTGCTTCAGCTTTATTCTTGCCTAAATCGTCTTCGATAAAGAGCACCTGTCTGTGAAGGTTGGAATCATCCACCTTATCAAAATCTACCAGTCCGATATTTCCTACTCCTGCAGCAGCTAAATACATGGACGCAGGGCAGCCAAGCCCCCCAACACCAATAATCAGAATTTTTGCAGCATGTAGCTTTTCCTGACCTTCAGCACCAATCTCAGAAAGCTTTATTTGTCTATCATATCGTGAAAAATCAGTCATCACCCGCCGGCAAAAGGTGGTAAAAAGGCAACTTCATCCCCATCCTTCAAATCATCAATTGGGGATAACGATTGGTTAACTGCCAGTTGGAAAGACAGGTCCCCAATAGTCTCATACTTGGAAAGACAATTAGCTTTTAAAACCTTTAGGCTGCGCTTAACATCGTCTAGCTCCATTCGCTCTTCAGCCACCCCTGTTGCTTCCGCAATCGCTCCAAAATATTTTACTACTACTGCCATATCAATTTTTTATTCCATTCAACCTCTCCAAATCCTGAGGTGTATCTATATCAAAATTACCTTGATCAAATTTGATTGTCTTCACTTTTTCAGAATGCTTTTTCACTATTTTCCTTGCACCATAATCGCCTTTCAATTCTCTTATCTCATCAAAATACTCCTCGCCAAGCAGTACAGGAACGCCGGCGATTCCTTCATATTCAGAAGCTACAATGTCTGATTTCTCGATATACTGGCCGATCAAATGGTTTAATAATTCAGCATTTATAAATGGTTGATCTGAAACCATGACCAAAACGCCATTAATCTGCGGATTAAGTTTTATTGCTGTACGCAAACCCAAAATGAGGCTTCCAGCCATACCATCATGCCACGCTTCATTTTTTTCAACATGGAAAGATTTGCAATTAGTTTCACTTAAGACCTCATCTGCATTTCCACCCACAATTAGAACTCGTGACCGTAGCTTAATTTCTTCAGCCGTATCAATCGCCCGTTGTAACAGAGATTTACCTTGAAACTTCACAAGCTGCTTAGGTTGACCCAAGCGTTTTGATTCTCCCGCCGCCAATAATACCAATCCGATATTTGATAACCTACTCAATGACTATTTGCTTGAATTCATTATTCTTCTTTCGATGGATAGGCCCATCTTTAGACTTTAGTCGACCTCCATTCGTTTCAGTAAGTACTGATTGAATTTCAGAAAGAATTGACAAACCAATTTCTGCCGGTGTTTCGGCTCCAATTTCAAGCCCAACTGGTGCATGGATTATCGAGCGCTGCGCCTCCGTCAGCTCAATTCCTTCATCCTTCAAATCGGTGAGCATTCGATCATATTTTTTCTTAGGACCTAATATTCCGATGTATGGAATTCCACGTTCTTTAAGTAAGACTTTTAAGACAGAAATGTCATACCGATAATTGTGAGTCATTAAGACAAACACAGTTCGATCCGAAAGAGACACCTCTTTCAAAATCTCTTCTGGCTTTGTGACTATGACTTGACACGAACTAGCAAATCTCTCTGTGTTTGCATGCGTAGGTCTGCCATCAGAAATAATAATATTCCAACCTAAAACCTCAGCCATTTGCGCCAGGAGTTGTGCATCGTTTCCGGCACCTACCAAAACCAATGTTGGAGGTTGATTGAAAACTTCAAGAAAAAGAAACTGCTTTTGATCGTTTATGATGTATTCTCGAAAGAGTGAGGTCTGTTGATCAAATGCCGCCACGCAATCTTGAATCACATGATCATGAATATCTTTTGCTTTTTCGCTCCCGCTTACACTTAGATCACTATTAACCAGGAATGTTGTACCAAATTGATCTTGAGCTTTATCCAGATGAAAATAAGTACCAATAACAGTTGATTCATTCTGCGAATTAGCTCTTTTAAGTAATTCAATGGGGTTACTGGAATGTTTAAACTCGATAGGTTCGAACAGAACCTGAATGACACCATTACATCCAAGTTGAGCACCAATGGCTGCATCATGTTCATCACTGGTGTCATATGTAACCAACTTGTTCTTATTTTGATGAAGTGCATGCAAGGCCTTTCTCAACGCATCTCCCTCCAAGCATCCACCACTGATTGCTCCAGTCATCATTCCATTTTCATCAACCAGCATTCTAGCTCCTGCCCTGCGGTAAGACGAGCCTTCCACGTGAACAACCGTTGCCAAAACACATGCTAAATCTTCTGCTTTGGCATGCTCATAGGATTCGATGATCGCATCAATTTCTCTCATAACACCTTCATGCGTTGTTGCTCAATAACCGAACGAATAATTTGAATTGCTTTTCGAACCTCTTCTTCTGATGTAAATCTTCCCAACGAAATGCGTAGAGACGAAAATGCCAGTTGGTCGCTTAAACCCATTGCCTTCAAGACATGAGAAGGCTCTACAACAGAAGAATTGCATGCCGAGCCTTGAGATACTGCGATGCCCTTAAGTGACCGTATTAATCTACTCCCAACTATGTCTTCAAATGATACATTGGACACATGACTCAGTCGGTTAGTCTTTTGCCCATTTATCTGAATACCTCCTAGCTGCAAAAGTTCTGATTCAAGAAAGTCTCTAAGTTTTTTCAAGCGATCTATTTCAGAATTAAGTAACTGTCCAGCGACTTCACACGCTTTACCAAAACCAACAATGCCCGGCACATTCAATGTTCCTGACCTCAATCCTTTTTCGTGACCACCACCATATATCATTGGAGCAATGGTGCTCAAATCATTCACATACAGCGCACCGACACCTTTTGGTCCATACAGTTTGTGCGAAGAAAACGCTGCAATATCAATATTCGATTCTTGTAGATTTTGAGGGATTTTTCCTACAGATTGAGTAATATCTGAAAAGAGAAGAACTTTATTCTCTTCGCATACTTGCGAAATCAGGTCCATTTCCTGTAAAACACCTGTTTCATTGTTAGCAGACATGACACATACCATCAAGGTATTTTCCTGAATTGCAGACTGAAGTTCTGCTAGATCTATTAGACCTTCAGCGTTAACATCGAGCATGGTTATTTCTACTCCAATTGACTTTAAATAATCACAGGTATCGAGTACAGCTTTGTGTTCGGCACAGCAAGTAATAATGTGATTCTTGCTCTCATTAGATGCTACCGCCCCACGAATTCCTAGATTGATAGCCTCAGTTGCTCCTGAGGTGAAAATAAGGTTTTGAGGTTTTACTCCAATTAATCTTCCAACTTGGTCTCTTGCCATACTCACCGCTTCTTCGGCATCCCAACCATATGCATGTTGTACACTAGATGCATTGCCAAAGCTTTCCTTAAAATATGGAAGCATTGCCTGTAGAACTTGATCATCTACAGGCGTAGTAGCATTATAATCCAGATATATTGGCTGTTCAATCATTGGCAACTAATCTAACCTCATCTCCATTTTTTATTCGTCCTCCGCTAACTACATGAGCGGTAATACCACCATGTCCTCGCATAGCATTATATCCACCTGGACCTAAATTTTCTTCCATTCTTGAGCATGGGTGGCAATAGCCAGTTCCCTCAAAAACCACTTCTCCAATCCTAAATTTTTGATCCCTTAAGGCAAATAGGTTGATGCCTTTTATCACCAAGTTTCTTCTAACTATTCCCGGATCAAAATCTGAAAAACCCATAATAGAGAAGACAGCTTCTAAATGTTCATATTGAATAAGCGTAACCTGTCTTTTTAAACTGTATTTCCCGGCAAAGTGATCACCTTCTAATCCGCCATCTACACTTACCTTGAGTTCAGGTACGTTTTTAAGAGGCTTTTTACGCTCTGGCCGAATTCCAATCCATTCTAGACTCCCAACCTGCGGCAAGGTGCTTATTAATGCATTAATGGGTTTATCTATCTCGGCTTTCATTTTTCTATTGAATTCGAAACATGAATTTATTCATAATTCATTCTTAGTCTCACTACCACTCGCGTAAAATCCTGTCATTTGATCCAAGATAGCAAGCGTTTGTCTTCTGAATTTAGTAATTTGTTAGACCAACTCAATCAACATTTTATATGGCAGCATTTACAATTAAGGTGAATGGAAAGTCTCATCAACTGGATGTAGATTCAGATACACCAATATTATGGGTTTTAAGGGATCACTTAAAGCTTGTAGGAACAAAGTATGGATGTGGAGTAGCTCAATGTGGCGCATGTACTATACATCTTGACGGAAACTCAATACGATCATGTTCTCTTCCAATATCTGCAGTAGGTGACAAAGAAGTCACTACTATCGAAGGTCTTTCTGAAAATGGAGATCACCCAGTTCAAAAGGCTTGGATAGCTCATGACGTGCCACAATGTGGTTATTGTCAGGCTGGTCAAATCATGAATGCGGCGGCATTTCTGGATAAGAACCCTAATCCTTCACAAGAGGAAATAGCGACAGCTATGAATGGAAATATTTGTAGATGTGGAACATATACGCGAATCAACAAAGCGATTCAAACTGCAGCTAAAAACGCTTAAACCTTACGACTATGACACTTATTAAAACACAATACAATAGAAGATCATTTTTGAAGGTTTCTGCGGCCGCTGGAGGTGGAATGCTTATAGGATTTAATTGGTTAACTGGATGTACGCCTGCCTCAACTCCTGAAGAACAGCTTGCAATACCAAATGAGTGGTTTGACATCAATGGATATGTCAAAATTGGAGATACTGGCCTCGTAACTATCTATTCTCCAAATCCAGAGATTGGCCAAAACATCAAGACTTCTATGCCCATGGTGGTAGCAGAAGAATTGGATGTCGACTGGAATAACGTTGTAGTAGAACAAGCTCCCCTTAACACCGGATTCTATCAGAACCAGTTTGCGGGAGGAAGCTTATCTCTAAGATTGAGTTGGGATGCATTAAGAATGGCTGGAGCCACTGGCAAACAAATGCTTTTACTAGCAGCCGCAAAGGAATGGGGAGTTAGTGCTTCAGATTTAATAGCTGAAGGTGGCATCATCAAGGAGAAAGGTGGTGAAAGAAGTATGAGTTACGGTGATATCGTAGCGAAAGCTGTAGATATTGAAGTGCCAGAAGAAGTGCCATTAAAGGAGCCTAAAGATTACAAGCTCATTGGAAAACCTACTAAAAATGTAGATGGTGAGAAAATTGTAACAGGCAAACCTCTTTTCGGAATCGACTATGAGGTGGAAGGAATGAAGTTGGCCATGATACATCACCCTCCGGCGTTTGGAACTAAGATCTTGGGTTTTAATGAGGAAGAGATCAAGGCTATGTCAGGAGTAACTGATGCATTTATTATTGATACTGACACTGGATCGGATAGTTGGAGCGCTGTCAATGCCTTTCAGCAATTAGTTGCAATAGTAGGAGAAACTACGTGGCAACTCATGAAGGCAAAAAAAGCGCTGAAAGTAGAATATGAAGAAACAAGTGCACCAGAAAATTCCGAGATGCACCAAGAACGAATGGTCACTGATTTAGAAAATGGTGAGATCATTGAAGATAGAAAAGACGGGGATGTCGATGCAGCATTTGCTAAGGCTGCCAAAGTAGTAGAACGCACTTACACTTCTCCTTTCATGGCTCATAATACCATGGAACCAATGAACTTTTTTGCCAATGTAACGGAAGACAAGGCGGAGCTAGTAGGACCAATTCAAACGCCAGAAGCGCTCGAAGGTATGGTTTCAGCCTTGCTGGATATGCCTTTAGAGAACATCACAGTAGATATGACAAGACAAGGTGGCGGCTTTGGTCGCAGACTATACGGAAGCTTTGGTGTCGAAGCAGCAGCTATTTCCAAGAAAGCCGGAGTGCCGATAAAATTGATTTATAAGCGAGAAGACGATATGACACAAGGAACTTATCGCCCTCCATACCGATCAGTTTACAAAGCGGGGTTAGACGAGGATGGCAACATGATTGCGTTTCAAGCCAGAGGAGTTGGACTGCCAGGCGGTTCTGTTTTCCCAAATCGATTTCCGGCTGGTGCGGTAGAAAATTACCATGCTGAACGAATAGCATCTTCAACCAATATCACAACAGCAGCTTGGAGAGCTCCACGCTCCCATTTCACCGCAGGTGCTGAACAAGCCTTTTTAGACGAGGTGGCAGAAGTGGCAGGAAAGGATCCAATAGATTTTCGACTTGAACTATTTGACAGGGCTAAAAACAATCCTGTAGGTGAAGCATATGACTATGATGCAGATCGCTACGCTGGAGTCCTGAAGTTGGCAAAAGAAAAAGCCAACTGGGGTCGAGAGACACCAGGCATATATAGAGGTATTGCAGTTTACTTCTGCCACTTTTCATATGTAGCAGAGGTGGTTGATCTTATCATGCAAGATGGTCAGCCAAAAATTAAGAAAGTGACTGCTGCGGTGGACTGTGGCATTGTAGTTAATCCTGAAGGAGCGAAAAATCAAATAGAGGGTGGAATCATTGATGGAATTGGACATTCTATGTATAGCCAACTCACATTTGAGAATGGGATTCCGCAGCAGCAGAATTTTGATAAATACAATTTAATTAGACACACTCAAGCACCAGAAGAAATAGAAGTTCATTTTGTTCAAAATGAGATTGCTCCAACTGGACTTGGGGAGCCTGGACTTCCTCCGGCTGTAGCCGCACTGTCAAACGCCATGTATCAAGCAACTGGTAAGCGCTGGTATCACCAGCCATTCACCATTGCCCAGCAGGATGAGGAATCAATAGAATTCGGATGATTTAATTAACCCAATGCAGGGAGTCAGTGAAAGTTGGCTCCCTTTTTTATTAACAAACCTGTGTCAATTTTCGTTGAATAAATAAAAGCAATAAGGAATATGAAGCAGTTAATATTCATTTTATTCATTCTCTCTACAGAGGTTTGCTATGGACAAAAACAGGAAAACGAATCTTCATTTCTAGTAAGGAACCAACCAATAGAACTTTTTACCAATTTAGAAACGCTAAATACGAGTTCAAATGTCTTCAAAATGAATCTCCCAGAAGCTGATATTCTTAATCAAACATATCAATCTGATTTCATGAGCTTTATGCCCAACGACAATAGGTTGATCAATTATCCTCCAGCGGATATGAACGATATCAATTCAGTCATTTTTGGCAGCTATATGAGCACAAACTTCAACTTGGGAAAGAATGCGATTCAAACAACCTACATCTTTGATTATACCGGGAGACTGGTAAATAGTTCGACAAGTTTCTCTTTTGGCAAGAATTAACCGCACTTTAATTATCTAAATTTCTTTCTACGGTTAAGTTTTAATTGACAACAATTCAAAATTGATGTCTTTCGTTTGTCATTACATTTGAACCATGCACGAGCCTACTCAGAGAGTATTTTTCCTTATCCCCAAAGAAGTACATCTCCTAGATATATTTGGACCTGCTCATATTTTTTACGAGGCTGCCTGTTATGGAGCCCCAGTCGAATTGCATTACATTTCTTTGACTGAAAAGGAAGTACTATCAAGTGCAGGAATTCAATTAGGTGATTTAAAATCATTTGAAAAATTTGTCCTCGGACCGAGCGATTTAATTTTTATCCCAGGGCTTGAATTTAAACTTCTTGATGACTCAGATTACATCCAAAGCAATCAACCATTTTTTGATTGGCTAAATGAACAAGAAAAGCAAGGTGCTAAAATCTGTTCTGTCTGTACGGGAGCATACCTGCTCGCTTATGCGGGATTGCTAGATTTTAAAACCTGTACCACACATTGGAAATACTTAGACGACTTTAATACAAGATTTCCAAAGACTGACTTGGTAAGAGATCGCCTTTTCGTTGAAAGCGATGGAATTTATACCAGTGCTGGTGTCTCGTCCGGCATTGACTTATCGTTGTTCATTTTAGAAAAATTGTATGGATCAATATTCGCTGCCAAGATTGCGAAAGAAGTAGTGATTTACCTGAGAAGAACTGAAGAAGATCCTCAGTTGAGCGTGTTTCTTCAATTCAGGAATCATTTAGAGCAACGCGTGCACTCAGCTCAAGATTTTCTTTCACAGCACATTGACCAAAAAATAACAATTGATCATATAGCTGAAGCAGTCAACATGAGTCCAAGAAACCTCACACGCCTATTTAAAAAAACAACAGGTATTACAATCGGCAATTATGTCGATAAACTTCGCATTGAAAGAGCTGTTCAACTTCTCTCCGAAGGAAACAAAGTAGACGCGGTTAGTAAACTATGCGGGCTTCAAAGCTCAAATCAACTACGTTCACTTCTGAAAAACTATAAATCTGCACTTCCCAATCAACTGCAGAGCTTGTAAGCGATTGTCCTTAAACTGCGCAAAGTTGTCCTTTGAGCCAGTAGACTTCATTTCTAGTTTTGACTAACTCAAATGAAACTACTATGAAATTAACAATGACTTTAATAATTGCACTTTCAGCTTTTACAGCTTTTGCACAACAAACTATTGAAGCAACAGAATACGTTTGCCCTCCTTGCAACAATCAATGTGATGAAGAAGTCCATCATCAACCTGGAGTCTGTAATCATTGCAATATGGTATTGGTGAGAAAAAATCAATCTAAAACGATCGCTTTTTACCTTCAAGATGGAGTTGAGGTATTGGATTTTGCAGGTCCAATGGAAGTATTTTCTTATGCAGGGTATAAAGTATTCACAGTTTCCAAAACGAAAGATCCTATTAAATCACAAGGAATACTCACCATTACTCCAGACTATAGCATCCAAGATGCACCTAAAGCAGATATATTGGCCTTCTTTGGAGGAAATTCGAATGAAGCTTCTGAGGATAGAAAAGTAATTAACTGGGTCAAGTCTCAAAACGAAATTCAATATCATTTCTCCGTTTGCACTGGCGCCTTCATACTGGCTGAGTCAAATGTTCTTGATGGAAAGACAGCGACCACTTTTCACAATGCTCTTGATGGCTTAGAAAAAAACTATCCTTCCGTTGATGTTCGTAGGAATGTGCGCTTTGTTGATAACGGAGAAGTAATTACAACCGCTGGTATTTCTGCTGGCATAGATGGAGCACTTCATCTTGTTGCTAAACTTCAAGGTATCAATGCTGCCAAACGCACGGCCTATTACATGGAGTATGACAATTGGGTGCCTGGAGATGGATTGCTACTCACTGAGGAAAATCCTTATAGAAAGGCAGATGTAAATGTGGAAGAATTTTTTGGGCAATATGAATTTAAAGATGGTGCTCAAATAACTCTCATTGAACATGAAGGCGAATTAAGTGCCAATTATAATGGAGTTGTCTATCCAATGTATCATGAAAGCAATGACGTCTTTTCTGATGTAAACAGCGAACCAGTCTTCTTTATTAGAGATGATAAAGGCAAACTAATCGGATACAAATTAGAACCTGAGGGACAGCTTTATAAACGACTGAATTAAAACAAAAAAGCCTGCAAAAGCAGGCTTTAATTTTTTCTCCGAATGATAAATTAAATTGAATCGATAATCTGATTCAACGTACTGCTGGCTCTCATGGCAGTGCTTGCTAAATTTTCATCAGGCTGATAATAGCCTCCGATATTCACTGCAGAACCTTGAGCTGCAATTAACTCATCATTTATTTTGGATTCATTTGCTGCTAAATCGCTTGCAACAGATTCAAATGTTGATTTTAACTCAGCATCATCACTTTGTGCTGCTAGCATCTCTGCCCAATACATTGCAAGGTAGAAATGGCTTCCTCGGTTGTCAATTTCATTTACTTTTCTAGAAGGAGACTTGTTCTCTTCCAATAATTTAGATGTCGCATTATCTAAAGCTTCTCCAAGCACTTTTGCTCTCTTATTATCATACTTTTCTCCAAGATGTTCAAGAGAAACTGCTAAGGCCAAGAACTCTCCTAGCGAGTCCCAACGAAGGTGACCTTCTTCAACAAATTGCTGAACATGCTTAGGTGCAGAACCACCTGCTCCAGTTTCAAACAACCCG
>CAZWLS010000028.1:0-20660 GCA_964634415.1 uncultured Roseivirgaceae bacterium
AATTTATTGATCAGTTTCAAATAGATATATTCTTAATGATGTTTTAAAAACCTCAAGGTATTGTAGTAGTTATAACAGCACTGTTTTTAGTTCAATACAGCAAATCAGGGAATCATATGGCAGAACATCCATTAAAGAGATCTACTCATCCCTGAATGTAAGTAAATCCAAATTAGAGCATGATTTTAATAAGGAAGTAGGTCTTACACCGAAGGAATTTTGTAAGATCGAAAAGATTAATTTTTTTATAAAATCATACCTTAAACAACCAAATCAGACATTAACAAAGCTCACTTACCAATGTGGTTATTACGATCAATCTCATTTAGTAAAAGATTTTAGATATTTCCTAGATCTAAGCCCCAGGAAATACCTAACTCAATTGCGTTGATCAGAAGAGTTGTCCTAGTGACATTTTTAGCAATTAAAATTATACTCTATTGCTAAATATTTAAATTGAAACTCAAATTCAAGATTTCATTTAAACATACTTCAATGCGATTATTCTTATTCACTTTATCTGCGATTATCTCTAGTTTTTTATTTGCCCAGGATTCCTATGAAATCATAGAAAATGTTAGCGCTGAAAGGATTGAAAAAGATATAAGAAAGTTGGTTTCCTTTGGTACAAGACATACTATGTCTGAGACAAAATCTGATACGCGTGGTATTGGAGCAGCTAGAAGATGGATTCAAGCAGAATTTGAGAGAATTAGTAGTGAGTGTGGAGGTTGCTTAGAAGTTTCTACTCAAAGAACATTGGAAAAAGGAAATGAAAAGACCCGAATAACTAAGGATACGGAAATTGTAAACGTGATGGCTATCATTCGAGGTACCAAATATCCTAACAGATATGTAATTATGTCTGGTGACATTGATAGCAGGGTTTCAGATCCTTTGAATTATACAGATGATTCTCCAGGTGCGAATGATAATGCTTCTGGAATGGCTGGAGTGATTGAAGCAGCTCGTGTCCTTTCGAAGTACGAATTTGAAAGTTCAATAATGCTAGTTGGATTGTCAGGTGAAGAGCAGGGTCTCTATGGGGGAAAACATTTGGCTGCAAAGGCAAAAGAAGAAGGATGGGATATTGTTGGAGTATTGAATAACGATATGATTGGAAATATTCAAGGTGTAGATGGAGTAATTGATAATCGAACATTTAGAATATTTTCTGAGCCAACAAATTTGAAAGACTCAGATTTTGAAAAACGATTAAGAAGATATTATGGAGGTGAAGTTGATGGCATTTCAAGACAGTTGGCGCGATATGTTTACAGTACGACTAAAATGTATATGCCTGAAATGAATCCGATGATGATTTATCGGCTAGATAGATTTGGTAGAGGAGGGCACCATCGCCCGTTTAATGATGAAGGATTTGCGGGTGTAAGAATTATGGAAGCTCATGAAAACTATACGCAACAACATCAAGATATTCGAGAAGAAGATGGGATCAAGTACGGTGACGTCATTGAAGCGGTAAATTTTGAATATGCTAAGAAGTTAACCGCCGTTAATGCAATTACCCTTGCTTCTCTAGCTTCTGCACCGCCATCTCCTCAAAATGTAGCCATTAGTGGTCAGGTACAACCTTCAACAACTCTTTATTGGGATAAAATTGATGATGATAATCTAAAAGGCTATAAAGTTTATTTTAGAGATACCACATCACCAACCTGGGATAATTTTTATTCTGTCGATAAAGACAAAACGGAATTTACTTTGAAAGGAATAGTCATTGATAACTACTTTTTTGGTGTAGCAGCAGTTGGTAAAGACGGACAAGAAAGTTTGGTGGTTTTTCCGAAAGAGGTGAGGAGGTAGTCGTTTGATTTTATGTTCTTTGTCTATTCAACTGAAAATCAGTTATATACAATTATGTCTTTCTTAGGTATTAAAATCGACACTTCTTTTTTACAAAAGATAGCACTAAAGCAATGATAGATTTAGTGGTATTAATAGCATCTACAAATCAGATTTTTCTTCGTTTTTAGCCGATTTGGAGGTGAAATTAGGAATAAACGCTATCAAATTAAATTCTTCATTTCTGAAAAAGACATCTTAAAAAATATGCTTATTGACATATTAACCTTATAAATCCTTGAGTATTAGGTTAGAATTAACTTTCTTTAACGTTTTAGTAACTTAATTTTAACCTAACTGAGTAAAGTATGAAGAGGATTTTACTACTTGCTGGTATGTTCTTTTTTGCTATTTCTTATTTGATGGCACAAAAGACAGTATCAGGCAAGGTCACCGACGATGCCGGTGAAGGACTACCTGGTGTGAACGTTGTGATTAAAGGCACAACGACCGGTGTTACCACAGATTTAGATGGTAACTTTCGCCTGTCCGTAGAGGACGGTGCTACGCTTGTTTTTTCTTACATTGGTTTTACTACGCAAGAGATTGCCGTTGGTTCTAGAACCACGGTTGACGTAACAATGTCTGGGGTTACAGAACTTCAAGAGGTTGTTGTTACTGCGCTAGGTATTACAAAGGAAAAAGCATCACTTGGTTACAGTGTGGCTAGTGTGGGTTCACAAGATTTGGTGAATCGACAAGAAACTGATGTTGCGAGACTACTTAGGGGACAAGCTCCTGGAGTTGACATTACGCAAACATCTGGTTTAGCTGGTTCTGGAACTAACGTTATTATTAGAGGGTATTCTTCCATATCTGGAAGCAACCAACCATTATTCGTAGTGGACGGTGTACCTTTTAATACGAGTGCGAATTCTGGAAATCAAAGTTTTGGAACTGGTAGTGCAACTGCCTCTTCTAGATTTCTTGATTTAGATCCAAACAACATCGCTGATGTTTCAATCCTTAAAGGACTTTCAGCTACCGTATTATATGGTGAAGCTGGTAGAAACGGTGTTGTTTTAGTAACTACCAAGACTGGAAAAGGTGGTTCTGATCTAAGCAAGAAGACAGAGGTTAGCATTACGCAATCTGTTTTCCAAACTGAAATTGCTAATCTTCCTGATTATCAAGATTCTTACGGTAACGGTTTTGGAGCATTCGGATTCGGATGGTTCTTCTCAAACTGGGGACCAAGATTCGATGATACAAGAGAGTCTTCTTACGGAGATAATTTTAGAGGAATTGGTGAAAATGGACAAGTTCAGATTGTTCACCCGCTAGATCAATCTCAATATAATGATGATGTACCTCAATTCATTGGGCAAGATTATGATTATAGACCATATAGGAGTGTTGAAAACTTCTTCCAAAAAGGAGTTTCTTCCAATACATCAATTTCAATTTCAAGCAGAGTTGACGAAAATACTTCTGTTAGTTTGGCGTACTCTTTCTTAACTGAAGAAGGTTTTACTCCAAAATTGGATGAGCAAAGAGGTGGTGGAAGATCAAACTTCCTAGATAAGCACAACTTCTCTGTTGGTATGCAAACCAAATTGAAGAATGGGTTAAAAATTCAGCCTTCATTCAACTTTGTGAGAACAGAACGATTGACTCCAATTACTGCACCTTCATTTGGTGGTGATGGAAACGGCTTATTTGCCGCAGTTCTATTTACACCACGATCTGTAGATCTAATAAATTTACCTTATCAGTCTCCAATTGATGGATCAAACATTTACTATAGAAGAGGTTCTCCAATTCAGAACCCTTTATGGACGCTAAACAATAGTGGCCAGACTGAAAATGTTAATCGTTTCTTTGGAAATATAAATCTCGGATATGACCTGTCAGATAACTTTTCTGTACTTTATCGTCTGTCTTTGGATAGCTATGATCAGAAAAATTCTCGTTACATCAATAAAGGAGGTCCAAGACAACCTGGAGGTGAATATACAACTGCAACTGAGACAAACTTCTTATCAGATCAAATCTTAAACCTTGTTTATAATTTTGATTTGAATAGTGATTTCTCGATTGATGGAGTTCTTGGATTCAATTCCAGAAGGGAAACAAACAACCTAGCTGTTGCTAGTAGTCAGGAACAATTTGTGTATGATTTATTCACACATCAAAACTTCACGCAGTTCCAAAACTTCAGTAGATTCATCGAAGAGAATACTTTAGGAGTTTATTTTACTTCCACAATTGGATATTCCAAGTTCTTGTACTTGAATTTACAAGCTAGAAATGACTGGACTTCGACATTGGAAAGTGCAAATAGATCAGTATTCTATCCTTCTGCTAGTTTATCATTCTTAGCAAGTGATGCAATTGACGCAATTGCTCAGACTAACATGATTAATTTCTTGAAATTAAGATTAGGCTACGGTACTTCAGCCGGTTATCCTGATCCTTATAGAACAAGAAATTCATTGGCTGCGAATGCTATCGCATTTACAAATTCTGGAGGAACTACTGTTGGAACTAATAGTGTTCGAAACTTCTTAGCTAACCCGGATTTGACGAATGAGCTAATTACTGAATTAGAATTTGGATTAGAAGGTAGATTCTTTAATAATATTTTAGGAGTAGACCTTTCCTTGTATAACAAGCAATCAAGTGATTTGATTGTAGATCTTCCATTAGATCCTTCTACTGGTTATACTTCTACCACAATCAACGCTGCTGATATCGAGAATAGAGGTATTGAGCTTGGTTTGGATGTTAATGTTCCTCTTCCAGGTGAGTTGAAGTGGAATGTTCGATCAAATTACACAAGAAATGTTAGTGAAATAAATAGCATTCTTGAAGGAATTGATCGGGTTCAGATTGATGCTACTGCATTTAATCAGGCAGGTATTGATTTCGTTGGAAACTATGCCATCCCCGGAGAGCAATTTGGAGTATTCTATGGAGAGCAATTGTTGAAAGATGAAGATGGAAACTTGATTGTTGATTCTGAAGGGTCTTACCAATTAGGTTCAGAGTTTGGAGTAGTTGGTGATCCAAATCCAGACTTCCAAATGAACTTTTTTAATACACTTTCTTGGAAAGGATTTACGCTTGGCTTCCAGTTTCAGTACATAAAAGGTGGAGATGTTTTCTCATCTACTGCTGCAGCGCTGTTAGCTAGAGGTAACTCTGTAGATAGTGATATTGATAGAAATATACCAGTGATTCTACCTGGAGTAAAGGAAGATGGAACTGAGAATGATATTCAGGTTTATGTTGGAGATGAAGCATTCAACTCGTTCTTCAATGGTGAAGGATTCGTATTTGATGGTACCGTGATTAGACTAAGACAAGTTTCTTTGAACTATGTGGTTCCTAAGAGTATCTTATCTAAGACTCCATTCGGAAATGCATCTATTACTATATCTGGAGAGAATCTTTGGTATAATGCGCCAAACACACCGGAAGGTTTGAATTTCGATCCTGAGATATCAAGTACTGGTGTAGGTAATGCTAGAGGATTTGACTTTAGAACTGCACCTACTGCTAAGAAGTACGGTGTTACTTTGAATCTTACGCTTTAATATTTCAATATAAATTGATATGAAGAATAGAATATTATTATTATTCACGGTCATCATGTTATGCGCATCTTCGTGTGATAACTTTGATTTAGACCTACAAGAGGATCCCAATTTCCCAGCAGTAAGTGCTGGAGATATTGACGCTCTATATAACAACATTCAGTTAGAATTTGCAGCTATTCATTTTACGTTGGAAGATCAAACTGGTGAGGTTACACGAATGTATAATGCTACTTCAAATAACTATGGAGCAGCTACTTTGCCATCTGTTTTTGATGGATTATGGCAAAATGTTTATGCAGATTTTTTACCGGACATTGCTTTGCTTGAAGAACTTGGAGGTACTGGATTTCCTGTCCATGTTGGTACTGCTAAAATTCTCCAAGCGTATGTTTTAATGGAAATGGTAGATG
This sequence comes from uncultured Roseivirgaceae bacterium, assembly GCA_964634415.1. Classification (GTDB taxonomy): domain Bacteria; phylum Bacteroidota; class Bacteroidia; order Cytophagales; family Cyclobacteriaceae; genus Ekhidna. Next base: position 5,819 of record CAZWLS010000028.1, read on the forward strand.
TGTTTGGAGACATTCCATTGACGGAAATAGGTCAAGGTTTGGAAGAGTTGAGTCCACAATTAAATGATGGCGCAGATGTTTATGCAGCTGCTGATGATTTATTGGATGAAGCAATCGTATTATTAAATGATGCAGGAGATATTGAGCCAGCATTTGATAATTTTTACGATAGTGATGTTGAAAAGTGGATTACATTGGCTAATACTATTAAGCTAAGAGCAGCATATCTTACTGGAGACGCTTCTGCGTTCAATAGCATTATCACCGCTGGTGATTTTATTGATGAGGAGGATGAGGATTTCCAATATAATTATGGAACTGGTCGAAACCTTCCTGAATCTAGACATCCACGATACATTAATCAATATGAGCAAGCGGATGGTGATTACATGTCAAATTATTACATGTGGTTGCTGAGAGCAGATAAGTTAGAAACTGATGGAACTACTGAGATCAGAGATCCTAGACTGCGCTATTACTTTAACAGAAAGGTAAATAGTTCTGATAGACAACCTACTGATTCTTATGGGTGTGTATTATCAGGATTGCCTGATCAAACGGCTAAGCCTAGTTCATGGGATGCAATTGATCCAAGATTGCCTTATTGCTATGCTGCAACTGATGGTTATACAGGTAGAGACCATTTAAATGGTTCAGGTATTCCTGCTGATGGTGCTATCAGAACTGCCTATGGACTGTATCCAATGGCTGGATCATTCGATGGTAATGAGTTTGAGAATACACAAAACCTAGGAGCTGACGGAGGTCAAGGCGTAGGAATTCTTCCACTTATTTTATCATCGTTCGTTGATTTTATGCGAGCAGATATGACTTTCACTGGTGGAGCGGGTGATGCCCGAGCATTGATGATCAGTGGAGTAGGAAAATCTCTTGCTAAAGTACGAGGTTTTGAATCTCTAGTTTCAAATGATCTAAATGAGTCAATCACTGTTGGAGGTATAACTACTACAAAAGGAGCAGCTTTCGCTATGACTGATACTGATGTGTCAGACTATGAAGCTACTGTAGGAAGGTTGTATGATGAAGCTACTTCTGATGCTGAAAGAAGAGATGTGGTAGTTAAAGAATACTACATTGCTGCTTACGGAAACGGGCTCGAAGCATATAACATGTATCGTAAAACTGGTTATCCTGCTAACATGCAACCTCGATTGCAGGCAGGAACTGCTGAAGATTTATTTCCAAGATCTATGAGATATGCAAATGCTTTCGTAGATAGAAATATTGATGTCGAGCAAAAATTAGAAAGTGAGTTGGTTTTCTGGGACCCAGGAACATCAGATGTTAGATGATTTAAATGAATATTAAAATGAAACATATATATAGATCATTATTACTTTGCATGATTGCTTTGTTTTCATGCGAGGATCCTGATTCTGGGCCACTATTTTTATATAGCGATCTTGAAACAGGTACGTATATTCGGTTTGTAGAGAATAGTGGCAACTTGCTAGTTGACCTTGATAATTTGAACGCGTATGAGCATTCATATACTGTTGAATTTGTAGGTGCTGATCAAGGTGCTAGTGTACAGAGTTATTCGGTAGACTTAGTTTATAGAAGTGGTACAGATGAAACAACAGTAGAAGATTTCAGAACTGTAGACGCATCATCATTTACTGTTAATACAGATGGTTTTACTCAAGCTACACTCTCTGTTACTTCATCAGATCTTTTAGGTGCTTTTAACCTTGTTGCAGCGGATTTATCTCCTGAAGATGAATTTGAATTTCTAGGAGAAATTGTTACTCCAACTAGAACATTCAATAGTGTAAATTCTTCAGCTACTGTTGAAGGTGCTTTCTTCCAGGGATACTTTGATTTCACACTTTTCGTAGGATGTGAGTCTAGCCTTGAAGGAGAGTATACTGCAACCACTACTACAATCAACTGTAGTACTGGAACTCCAGGATCTGCAAGTCTTACCCATACGGTTGAGATTATCGATACTGGTAACATTGCAATTGGAGAGTATGAGATGAGCGACTGGACATTTGGCGTTCTTGAAGATTGCTTCGGAGATGGCGATGGAGAAGATGATGAAGCGCAGACTGGATTTATTTTCAAGGATATCTGTGACGCAGTTACTTTTAGCAATACGACTGATGAATTTGGTACAGCTTGGACCTATACCTCAGTGGTTAACGGCAATAATTGGGAGATTACCTGGTCAAATCCAGATACTGGAATGAGCGGTTTTACGGTAATTAATTTCCCTAACGGAATTGATTTCACTGTAGACTAAAAATCAATTATACTTAAACAAAAAAAGCAGCAATTATGCTGCTTTTTTTGTTTTATCTTTTCAAGATATCAGATTAAACAAAACTTTTTGTTTCAAGTTTGCGCTCCATTTTATGATAAAAAATATCACACGCTTTTCACTGATTTTAATTTTCCTTTGGTCCTGTGAGCCAAAACCTGAAGAGAAAGTTATTTCTACGTTTAGGGTTTTTGAAAAAATAGATTCTTCAGTTTCTGGTATTGATTTTATCAATCAAGTTGAAAGTGATATAAATACGAAAAACAACATCTTCGACTTTGACTATTTCTACAATGGGGCTGGAGTGGCTACTGTAGATATCAATAATGACAATTTACTGGACCTTGTCTTTGCCTCTAATCAAGGTGACAATAAAATTTATCTCAATCTAGGAGATTTGAAATTTAAAGATATTACGGAGGGGTCTGGGATTAATGAAGGCAAAGGGTGGTCTACAGGTATCTCTTTTGCTGATATTAATAATGATGGTTGGCAAGATATTTATGTATCACAGGGCGGACCATATCATGGTGAACTAAGTACTAATTTGCTATTTATCAATCAGCAAGATCTGACCTTCAAGGAACAGGCCAGTGAATATGGACTTGCAGACCCTTCAATTTCTAGTCAGTCCAGTTTTTTCGATTACGATAAAGATGGTGATTTAGATTGTATTGTAATGAATGAGAACCTACTTTATGGAACTGGCCCAGAGAGGTTCTATAATTTCATGGAAAATAATGAAGAGCTAAGACATCATAGCTCCAGTCACCTTTATCGAAATGAAAATGGAAAGTTCATTGATGTTACAGAGGAAGCAGGCCTTCTTTCACCAACATTTGGATTAGGTCTAATTGTTAGTGACATAAATGAGGACAACCTTCTTGATATATATATCGCGAATGATTACTATGTTCCAGATGCGCTTTATATCAATAATGGTGATGGTACCTTTTCAAATCAAATTAAGAGGTATACAAATCAAGTTTCATTTTTCGGAATGGGTGTTGATATAGCCGACGTTAATCAAGATACCTATCAGGATATTTTCGTTTTAGACATGGCATCTTCCGATCACTATAGATCTAAAACTCTAATGGCCTCTATGAATGTTGATGCATTTAACCTTCTTGTAGATGAGCTTAACCTGCACCATCAGTACATGTTTAATTCATTACAATTAAATAGTGGAAACGGATATTTTAAAAATATCGCTCATATGACAAAAATGTCTAAGTCTGATTGGAGTTGGTCGGTTTTGTTAAATGACTTTGATAATAGCTCAACCAATGATGTTTTTATCACAAATGGGTATAAAAAGTATGCACTCAATAATGATGTGAGAGCCAAGGTTTTAATGGCTAGAATGAAATATAAGAACATTCCTCTGCGCGTAAAACAGGAATTATATGATGCGATGCCATCAGAAAAACTTCCTAATCTTCTTTTTAAAAATAATGGTTCGTTGAAATTTGATGACGTATCCGAGGATTGGGGGATTTCTGATTTATCATTTTCAAATGGAGCTGCTTATGCAGATCTTGACAATGACGGTGATTTAGAATTAATTGTTAACAACATTGACGAAGAGGCCTTTCTATATAAAAATATGACCATTGAAAATGATGCTGGGAACTATTTGAAGGTAATGTTTTCTGATTCAGTTCAAAATTTTTATGCAAAGGTTTCGGTCATAGCTAATGATGTAGAACAAAAGAAAGAAAGCAATTCTGTTAGGGGTTATTTGTCATCTATGGATAAGAGTGTTCATTTTGGATTAGGTAATTCTGATAAAATAGACACATTAAGAATTGAATGGCTTTCTGGTAAAGTAGAAGAGAGATATGATGTTGTGGTAAACCAAGAAATAATGTTGAGTGAGGAGAATGCAACAGCGGTTCCCGAAGACCCAACTGATATTACCTACCAATTTGATGTTAGCGATGGATATGATTTTAATATTGAATTTATCCATTCAGAAAATAGCTACAACGATTTTGAAATAGAAACACTGCTCCCATATAAGCAATCAACATTGGGACCTTTTATTAGCGTAGCAGATGTAAACAATGATAACCTTGATGATTTTTATATAAGTGGAGCTATCGGACAAAGTGGAAGGCTTTTGATTCAAACATCAGATGGAGTCTTTTCAGATGTCACCTCTGATGCCATCAAAGCTGATTTCCTACATGAAGATATGAATTCTGTTTTTCTAGACATTGATAAAGATGGAGATCAAGATTTATTTGTGGTAAGTGGCGGTTACGAGTTTGAGAATGAACAAGATACTTACCAAGACAGACTTTATATAAATAATGGATTTGGAATCTTCGAAAAAGCAATCGATGCAAGCCTCTCGGAAAAAAGGAGTAGTGGTAAGTCCGTGTATTCTTTTGATTATGACAATGATGGTCTACAAGATTTAATAGTAGGAACAAGAATAAAGCCGGGTCAATATCCAATGAGTGATAGATCCATTCTTTATAAGAATACAGGTTCTAATTTGGAGCCAGTTACTGATGATGTAATACCTGAATTAATTGATTTTGGAATGATAAATGACATCATTGCGGTGGATATCGATAATGATTCATGGCAGGATCTAATTGTAGTTGGTGAATGGACCCAGGTTGGAATTTTTAAAAATGATAATGGCATTTTCAAAAACATTACTGAGGAGAGCAATTTACCAGAGAGCTATGGTTGGTGGTTTTCTATCACAGAGACAGATGTTAATAATGACAATCTTCCTGATTTTGTTGTTGGCAACCTGGGCTTAAACTCAAAGTATAAGGCAAGCGCTGAAGAGCCTCTAAAAATATATGCTTCTGATTTTGATGAAAATGGAACATGGGATATTGTACTTAGCAATAGCTATAATGGAAATTATGTTCCTTTAAGAGGTAGAGAATGTTCATCTGGTCAGATGCCTTTCATTGCCCAAAAATTCCCTTCTTATGACCTTTTTGCAAAAGCCACATTAGAAGATGTATATGGTGATATGCTTGATGAAGCGTATCATAAACAAGTAACTGATTTTAGCTCCATACTTATGATCAATCAAGGTAATGGAAAATTTAAGTTAGGTACTCTTCCTCCCGAAGCACAAATTTCACCTATCCTCGACGCTCAATCAATTGACTTGAACGGAGACGGTTTTGAAGATTTAATTGCTATTGGCACACTATACAACACGGAAGTAGAGACGCCTAGGCTAGATATGGGGTCAGGGTTGGTGTTGATTTCAAATGGTTCAGATGGATATTATTTTGATTCGAAAATGAATAGAAATCTCAGGATTGATGGGAATTTAAAATCGATAGAGAAGATTTCGATTAATGGCGAAAATCATCTAATACTGGGCAGGAACAATGAATCACCAGTAATTGTCAGACTAAACCTTTAATTCATGGGATTGAGCAGCAAAGATTGGAATCCGTGCTGCTCTTTAATTATTTAAGTATCTGAGCAGTGTGATCTTTAGTTTTCACTTTTTCAATTACTTCTTCAATAGTACCATTTTCGTCAATTATGAATGTGGATCTTAAAGTACCCATGTATTCTTTACCCATGAACTTTTTTAGATCCCAGGTTCCAAATGCTTCATGAACGCTTTTATCTTCATCAGCAATGAGTTTGAATGGTAATTCATACTTAGCAATAAATTTTTGATGAGATTTTTCTCCATCGCTGCTAACACCTAAAACTTCATAGCCTTGTTTTTGTAGGGCTTCATAGTTGTCTCTGAGGTTGCAGGACTCTGCTGTGCATCCGGGTGTATTGTCTTTTGGATAGAAGTATAGAACTACTTTTTTTCCAACGTAGTCCGAAAGTTTGATCGGATTTCCATCTTGATCTTTGCTTTCAAAATTTGGGGCTTTATCTCCAGGCTTAAGTGTGATCATAATGTTTTAGTATAAATCGTTTCGTTATTTGAATTATCAATTACCTCCAATACAAACTTACCTCTAAACGGAATGTTTTGATTTAGTTTCTTAGACCATATCAACTTCTTTTTTGGTTCGTATTGCATAAGAATATATTCTCCATTGATTGAAGCTTTAAAAGCTTTTATTCCTGACAATTCATCTTTGATTTTGAATTTTAGCATTTCGGAGTTGGCCATTTTCATTTCAATAGATGGAGGAATGCTATCTTCCAAAATGGTGTAACTAACTAAATCTCTAGTTGAAAATGTAATTTCGTTATCCTTCCATTCGCCTCCCATGTAATTAAATCTTTTTCCAAATACAGAATAAACCATTGCCTTCTCTTGATTATAAGTCTGTTCTGGTTTTAAAGAAATCTTCATATTAGATCTAAATGGCTCTGTTGGATTTTTGAAATGAAATAACTCTAAATTTTTGATAGTATCAATCTCTTTTTTGAAAGCTAGATAAAGCGTATCAAATAGTGATCTATTAGTAAGGTCTAGTGTGAATTCTGGTTGTAGGTAACTGATCTTCTGATTTGACGGAAGTTGTCCAACTAAGTTGGTATGAACAGTCTCACCATTCACGAAAATACTTTTTGGGGTTCCATCTCTTAAATCCCAGGTGTAATAGTGATCATCCTCATTTCTCATATACGGTTCAATATTTATCCACTCATCAAGCAGTACAGATGCTTGTTGATTAGACTTGAAATGAAGATAGTTTCCTATTTTTTCTGGTTTAGTGAGCTTGGGAGGATTTTTAACCTTAGTGCTATTTAGTAGGATTCTAGTAGTGGAGCTATTCTTATAGCTGTCTTCAGTTTCGATTAGTATCTCTTTTTTGTTATCAAAGTTGATTCCGCGATTAACAGAAGTATACATGTTATGTTCATTACCATCAGCTAAGTAAAGTCTATTAAACCTCCTGCTTCCTTTCTTGTATGCAGGATAATTGTAGTGTACCAGTACATTTCTCTGCTTACCGAAAGAGAAAATCTTTTTGTGCTCTGAGAAAATGGTATCTCCATCAAGTTGGAAAGTAGTTTTTACGATTCCGTTTTTATTGGGGATTCCATCCATTGGGTCATAAGAATAAATTTCAACACCAATATTTCCTTCAAGATGAATTGGTTCTTTCGTTTGATACCAACTTGTTGATTTAATGAGATTAAACTCATATCTGCCAAAGAAACCATTGACCCTTGCATCCTTATCAAGAGTTACGAATGCCACTTTTTGTACAACAGGAGGCTTACTGTCACGTATTTCTTTAAATCCAAGGGTGAGGACATCAATGGGTTGATGATTGGCATCTCTTATCTCAAAGTGAAGATGAGGTCCACTAGAAGATCCCGTATTACCGGAAAATCCAATGATATCGCCTTTCTTGTATTTGAATTGATTTGCCTCTGGAAAAAGGTCAACTTCAAAAGATTCTTTTCTGTACTGTTCCTTTAAAGTCCATGCGTCGATCTTTGAACCAAATGCCTCCAAATGGGCATAGACGGAAAATGTCCCATTTGGGTGCTTCATATAAAGCGCATGCCCATAGCCTGACGCAGATACTTTTATTCTGGATATATAACCATCAGCTACAGCATATATTGGCAGCCCTGTTCGACCACCTGTTTTTACATCAATGCCTGTATGAAAATGAGATCCTCTGATTTCTCCTACAGTTCCAGCTAAATAATTTTGCTGGCCAGGATTTATCGGAAATTGATATTCGGCGGATTTGATATCCTGACTTTGGACTTCAAAGAGTAATAGATAGAACGCAAATATGAATATTCTTTTCACAGATTATCGTACCTCAAAATCGAACATAACTTGATCTTCCAAATATCCTACCAAACGATCTCCAATTTGAACAGGACCAACACCTTTTGGAGTTCCGGTGAATACGATATCACCCGTTTTTAGAAGGATGAAGTTTGAAACATAAGAAATTAGATCATCGATTGGCCATAGCATTAAACTAGTATTTCCTTTCTGTTTTTCCTCGCCATTAATTTCAAGTTTAAAATTAATGTCAGTCATATTTCGATCCCCTTTTTTGATAAATTGAGATACGGGGGCTGAGCTATTAAATGCTTTGGCTAATTCCCAAGGATGGCCTTTCTCTTTGGCCTTGGTTTGCCAATCCCTAGCCGTGAAATCAATTCCTAACCCGATCTCGTCATAATATTGATGAGCGAATTCTTTTTGTATTGATTTTCCCTCTTTTTTTATTTTAACCAGAACCTCAACTTCATGATGAATATCTTTTGAAAAGTCTGGGTAATAAAATGGGTCATTATTTTTAAGAAGAGCTGTATCCGGTTTCATGAAAATGATCGGATGCGCCGGGCGTTCATTTCCTAACTCTTCAACATGTTCTGCATAGTTTCTGCCGATGCAAATTATTTTCATATCAATTCTCTGTTGAATCAAAAATAATCAGCAACACGGGTCAAATAAGATTGTAAGTGAATCTTTTTATGAATGGTTTTATTTAGTGGGTGAAGATTTCTTCTGGTTCTTCGACCTCAACATGCCCATTGGCGTTTATTTCTTTGAGCATAACATTCTTGACCTCATTTATAAGAATTGGATCATACTTAGCTGCTACTCTTACATAGTTTTCGGTAAAACCATGCATGATTCCATCCTCAACGTCTTCTTCAAATAAAACTTGGAGTGTATTACCTAATTGTTGTTCGTAGAAATATCTTCTTTTCTTCTCCGACAATCCTCTTAGCATTTTAGATCTACGATTTCGTTCTCCAAGATCTACAGCTCCTTCCATTTCTACAGCCTTTGTATTAGGTCTTTCAGAATAGGTAAAAACATGCAGGTAGGAGATATCTAATTCGTTTAGAAAATTATAGGTGTTTAAAAACTCTTCTTCAGATTCTCCTGGAAATCCAACTATTACATCTACACCAATGCAGCATGTTGGCATTAGTGCTTTGATTTTTTCTATTCGGCTTTTATATAAATCTGTCAGGTAACGACGATTCATTTTTTTGAGAATATTATCACTGCCGGATTGAAGCGGAATGTGGAAATGAGGTACAAATCTTTTTGATTGCGCTACAAACTCGATAACCTCATTAGTAAGCAAGTTTGGTTCTATGGATGATATTCTGAAACGGTCTATTCCTTCTATTTGATCAAGGCCCTTAATCAGATCTATGAATTTCTCTTTTCTTTTACCTTCTTGGATACCAAAATCACCAATATTTACGCCCGTCAATACAACTTCTTTTACTTCCGTATTAGCAATTTCTTTTGCTTGATTTAAAATGTTGGTGATTGAGTCACTTCTACTCTTTCCTCTAGCCAGAGGAATGGTGCAAAATGCACATCCGTAGTTGCACCCATCTTGAACTTTTAAAAACGTTCTTGTTCTATCTGCAATTGAGTATGATGCGTTGTATGCTTTTGCTTCCTTTATTTCTGACGCAAAAACACCACCTTTAGTAAAATCATCTAGGTATTCAAAGAGTCTGAATTATTCTGCTGCTCCAAGGACAGCATCAACCCCTGGAATCTCTGAAATTTCTTTTGGCTTAAGTTGAGCGTAACAGCCTATGATTGTAACAAATCCACTTGGAGATATTTTTTTAGCTTCTTTTACGATCTTCTTGCACTTCTTGTCAGCATTCTCAGTAACTGAGCAAGTATTAATGATAAAAATATCAGGTTGGTTCGTGAAATCAACTTTAACATATCCTTTTTTCTCAAACATCCTTGAAATAGATGAGGTTTCGGAGTAATTCAGCTTGCAGCCTAAGGTATAAAATGCAACCTTTTTCATAGGGGCGGCAAAGTTAAGGCTAAAAGAAGTATATCTGGTGGGTGAATGACTAATAAAAAAGCCCGCTAGAATGCGGGCTTCTTGTTATTTCTTCTTCATGAAGTAGTAAACAATGGCAGTAATAACGCTAAATAGCAGAGCTAAAATTGTCCAGACGATTTTAGCTCCACCGCCCATTTTGGATTTAGCCCACACCTCGTAAATAACCCAAATGGCGCAAACAAGGTGGATGATGTAATAAATATTATTCATAAGGTTAGGTTTTTAGTTATTTCAATATCGCTGAAATAGCACAGAAATCCAATTAAAAAACCTTCTTTGAAGCTCTTATATCAATCCATTTTAAAGTCTGAATACCAAAATTCGGCTCGCAGGAATTGAATGTTTTCGAGACTATCGACTCTGTAACTTTTGCGTCGTTTTGGAAATTTTATTGGGGTATCAGTAAAACTTAAATTGTGAATTAGCGCGTAGGTGGGTGCATGATAGACTTTGCTACCTAGAAATTTTCCAGACTCCTTCTCAAAATAGAACCACCAAAGGTCGTTTGTCGAATGAGTAGACACATTCTCCGGGTCGTAAAGAGCCTGTATCACATCTGCTTCAACTGAGTCCATAAATAATGTTGATCCTGAATAGCTAAGTTGAACCCCATCATCCATAAGTTTAAAAGGCATTCCGAGAACGAATAGCGCGCTCATAGCCGACTCTTTTACTTTTGAGGGATCTAGATCTACGATTGTATCATTTAACATTCGAATACTTTCTTCCGGGGAATACTTTATTAGATGTTTAGATGAATCTTGATTCCATTTTATTGTAGCTGAAAAGTCAGGTTGCATTTGATATGAATGCTCTTGAGTAATGTCGTATTCTAAAATATTACCTTCCAGAATTAGCTTGCTTCTTTTGGTATATGCAATAGTCTTAAGTGTTCTCCACTGTTCAATACCTCCTGCATATTCTATGGCTCTTTCCATCACTTCTCTGACTTCTTCATCATTAAATTGATCATAAGGGCTTTTTTCGTTTTCATTTTCTCTTGTTGTTGTACATGAGATGAGGACAAATACAACTGACAAACTGATCAAATACTTCATAACATATGTTTTAATTGATTAGAGTAGCGGTTCTAAAGCTTCCCACACCGTCTCAGCTACTATCTCATGACCTTCTGGTGTTGGGTGGATTCCATCCCTTAAATTAAGTTCTGGTATTCCAGCGACTCCTTCTAGCAAAAACGGGATGTATACTGCGTCATTCTTCTCGGCAAGCCAAGGAAACATTCCCTTAAATTCGTTTGTATAATCCTGACCTAGATTAGGTGGAACCATCATGCCGGCGATAATTATTTTCACTTCTGGATTTTCCTTTTTTACAGCATCAATGATGGCTTGAAGACTTTTTTTAGTTTCGCTAAGTTTTAAACCACGCAGGCCGTCATTTGCGCCTAGCTCAAGAAAGAAAATATCCGGAACAGTTTTAAGCACCCAGCCTATTCTGCTTTCACCTCCAGCTGAAGTTTCACCGCTTAATCCTGCATTGATCGTTCTATAGTTAAAATTTAGAGAGTCTAACCTTTTTTGAATTAATGCGGGAAACGCTTGATCCATGTCGAGTTGATATCCAGCAGTGATGCTATTCCCAAAAAACAAAATCACCTTTTCATTTGATTCGATTTCGGAGGATGATTCAGTTTCTGTATTTTTTCTTGTTGATTTTTCATCTGTTGATTTGTTGGGAGATCCACAACTTACTAGCATTAACAAGAGTATTAATTTTCCGATTTTAATGAACATTGGTTGACGAATTGAGGTTTTAAACGATTGATGATGTAACATATTCACCGTTTAGCTCATTTTTACAGAGTTAAGCACAAGATACAAACATGAGCGAACGCTTTGCGTTTACAATCCTAAAATTTTCTACATGCCAAACGAACCATCGATTTTAGAGGTGTCATCTACCTCCAAAACATTTAAGAATGGGACTAAGGAAGTCCATGTGTTAGATGACATTAATTTTAAAGTTGCCGAAGGCTCTTCAGTAGCTGTGGTAGGACCTTCCGGTAGCGGTAAAACTACCTTGCTTGGTTTATGTGCCGGTTTAGATAGGCCATCCGTAGGTTCTATAACATTAAATAGTATCCTATTGGACAAATTGAATGAAGATGAAATGGCTCAAATACGTAATCAGTATGTGGGGTTTGTCTTTCAGAATTTTCAATTAATTCAGACGCTAACAGCATTAGAAAATGTAATGATTCCTTTGGAGCTACAAGGAATGAAAACAGCCCGAGAGCAGGCAACTTCTTTACTCAACCGTGTAGGTCTAGGGGAGCGATTGAACCATTACCCTTCGCAACTTTCTGGCGGAGAGCAACAACGTGTAGCGATAGCGAGAGCTTTTTCAAATGAGCCTAAAATTTTATTTGCTGATGAGCCAACAGGTAATCTTGATGAAGAAACAGGTCAATCTGTAGAAAATCTTTTATTTGAAATAAATAAAGAGAAGGGCACTACACTCATTATTGTTACTCACGACCTGGAATTGGCCGAAAAGACTAATCAGATTATACAGCTGAAAGGAGGGAGGATAATTGATCAAAGAAAGGGCTCAAATGTTTCGCAAATGAGACAGACTGCCTCTTAAGCATGGACAAGCGCATCAAAATAGAACCTTCTAAGTATAGTCGTTCTTGGCCGTGGAAACTGGCGTGGAGAGACAGTCGAAAAAGTAGAGGTAAACTTCTACTTTTCATTGCTTCTATTTCATTGGGAATAGCCGCCATGGTTGGGATAACATCCTTTCGAGAAAATCTATTGGTAGAAATTGATAACCAAGCAAAAGGATTGGTTGGTTCGGATGTTCGTATTCAAGGGAGAAGAGAATTGGCAGATACTTTATTGCAGTCATTTAAATCAATGACTACTGAGTATTCTCAGGAAAGATACTTTGCATCCATGGTTATGTTTCCTAAAACAAGTGCCACACGGTTAGTTCAAGTTCGTGCTCTTGAGGGAGAATATCCATATTACGGAGAAATTGCTACCAAACCTGCTGATGCTTCTAAAAGATTTCAGACTGGAAAGTTTGCGCTAGTTGATGAAAAAATGATGCTTCAGTATGGAGCTCAAGTAGGAGATAGTTTGAGTGTCGGGTTAGTCACTTTTGAGATAATAGGTGCCATCACTCAAATACCTGGTCAAACTGATGTTTCTTCTTCTGTTTCTCCTGTTGTATATATCCCGTTTCGATACCTAGAACAGACTGACCTTATTCAAAAAGGCAGCAGAGTTAATTATGTTCATTACTTTATGTTTTCTGATAATCCGGCAGATACAGCTAATCAGTGGAGTAAGAAAGCGAGTTTTACTGAAAGTAAGGGATTTGATGTCGAAACGGTCGAAGAAGAAAAGAGAGAGACCGGCGAAGATTTTGAGAATTTGTCCAACTTCTTGGAATTGGTCGCATTTACAGCATTGCTTCTTGGCTGCTTGGGAGTAGCCAGTTCGATTTATGTTTATGCAAAGAGTAAAGTCCAAGCAGTGGCTGTATTGAGGTGCTTAGGAATGAAAGCAAAGCAAGCTGTTGGGGTCTATCTAATCCAAGTTGCTTTGTTTGGGTTCATTGGTTCTTTTATAGGCAGTATTCTGGGATTAGTAATACACATGTATCTGCCCGTTGTTGTGCAAGATTTTCTTCCTATAGATCTCGATCCTGTTCCCTATTGGCCTGCTCTAATTGTAGGTGTTTTAATTGGTATTATTATATCTGTCCTTTTCGGTCTACTTTCTTTAGTTGGATTAAGAAAGATAAGTCCTCTCTCGGCAATACGATTAGGTTTTGGTTCTGCAAAAACTAAGTTTGATAGGCTTCTTATTCCTATTTTGGGCGGTATCGGGCTATTTATCTTTTTATCAGTTTTTTGGCAAATTCAATCCTTTTCTCAAGCCATTGTTTTTTCTTCCATTTTAATTGGTGCTATCGTTTTTTTAGGAGCTATAGGGAAGGGTATGAGTTGGCTTACCAGACGCCTTATGCCCAAGAATCTATCATACGTATGGAGACAAGGATTTTCGAATTTATACCGACCAAATAACCAAACTGTTATTCTAATTATGGCTCTTGGTTTGGGCACTTCCTTCCTAGCAACCTTGTATTTCATGCAAGATTTGTTGGTTCAAAGAGTTTCTTTGTCCGCTTCCAACAACCGACCAAATACAGTGCTTTTCGATATTCAAGAAGACCAGCACGCTGATTTAAAGAGCTTAACAGCTGAATATGAGTTGCCGATCATTCAGGATGTTCCAGTGGTTACCATGCGTTTACTGGAAGTCAGAGGCTACACAAAGGATGAAGCATACAACGATACGACAGTTTCAATTTCAGATTGGGCATATAGTCGAGAATATCGAGTTACTTACAGAGACTCGCTGATTGATTCTGAAAAAATAGTAGAAGGTGAATGGATAGGGGAAATAAGGAGTGATAGTATTTATATCAGCATTTCCGAAAGTTTTAAGGATAATTTAGATATTGAGATAGGGGACGAGTTACTTTTTAATGTACAAGGTGCATTGTTAAAAGTATATGTTGGAAGTTTCCGCGAGATAGATTGGAGAAGGGTTCAAACTAACTTCTTGGTTTTATTTCCTTCTGGAGTATTGGAGCGAGCTCCTCAATTTCATGTAATAGTCACTAGAATTGATGAAATGCTAACCTCGGTAAGGTATCAGCAAGAAGTAGTTAAGCAATTTCCAAATGTATCAATTATCGATTTGGAGCTAATTCTTAAGACTTTGGAAGATGTGCTAGG
>CAZWLS010000029.1:0-20573 GCA_964634415.1 uncultured Roseivirgaceae bacterium
CAATGTAGCAGATCTCATAAAGCTACCGTTAAGGTTATTGTAGTGCTGCTGAAGTAATAGTAATGATCCAGCAACGTTAGGTGAAGCCATTGATGTACCGCTTATCGAGTTGTACGCATTGTCAGCGTTGTCGTAAGTTGAGTAAACACCAGTTCCATTACCCGTAATGTCCGGCTTGATTCGGTAATCATCAGTAGGTCCTTCACTACTGCTTCCATTGATTGAAACAGAATTGAAAGAACCATCATTGTTTACGTTAGCATCTTGACCATTTGCTACCACCATGTTGTTTTTAGAGGTAGAATGTCCTGTCAATTTATCGAAAGATGAGTTACCACCTAGTGGATTAGAGTTTGCACTGTTATCGTTACCATCGTTACCGGCTGCAACCACCATCAGATAATAAGGAGAATTGTACATTAGATTATCCCAGTCTCTGGAATCATCAATGTAAGCACCACCATACCATGCAGGAAGTTGTACTTGTCCAAATTGATTTCTCCATGCGAAACCGTAAGAGTGATTTGAAATCAACATACCCGCAGCAGCCTCAGATGTAGCTTCAGCCAGGTCATTATTCCAATCATGTGTACGTGCTCGAGCTTGCGGAGCCATACCCTTTGCTGCTGCCTGAACACCAGAAGCTACAATAGTACCTGTAACGTGTTGGGCGTGGAAGCTATTACCATTTAAAGAGGTAACACCATCATTAATAGAAACACGGTTATTACCTCCAGGTCCATCAAATTCTTGGTGAGTTGTTCTTGTTGGTCCACCGTCCCAAACATGGGCGGTCATATTTTGACCATCCAGACTCAATCCAAGGGATCCACCTATATTCAGGTGATCGGCTCTGGTAGATCTTGCCGCATCAGCGTTATGGATAGAATAATAAAGGGGCATTCCATCCGGAGTAACACCGACCAGTTCATCGATCGATCCATCATCGCGTGTTTTTAGAACATCCCATCCTCTTAGCGCAGCCATGTTGATAGCTTGTGCCTTTTGGATGCTTTGCTTCTCAGCAAATTCACGTTGTAGTTCGGTTAGTTTGTCTTGATCGTACTCGCTGCTAATCTCTGCCCTCTGTAATTCAGTTTGGGCATAAGTTGTAGTAGTGGACACAGCAAAGGCTAGCAACAACGCCTTTACCAGTCGCTTGGTTCTTCTCATAATAATACGATTAGGTTTTTAATTAATCGGACGAATATAAGGTTATTTTCCAGCGACTTCCAATAAGCTTCGTTCAAAAAAAATTAAATAAATATTTTATTTTGTATTTATCTTATTTGCAGAATAATATTATTTATTTTTTAAAATTACAACATTCGTGTAGATACATTTGTATTAAAAGAAGATCCAACTGTATTATCATGTGATAATAAATGTTTCACATCATCGACCAATCACGGAATTAAATAGATGAATTTTCATAAATTATGAAATAAATACACGCTAAAGCAGTAAATCTCATGCTCCCAAAGACTATCAAAACTTTCATATTTATATCATTATTAGCACAATCTTGTGTTGCTCAAAAAGCTACTGATCCCATTGGCATTCTTAAAGGAGTGATCGGAGTCTATGAGGGGAATTGTATGCCAGGACCAGGAAGAAAGCCTTGCGAACCGAAACCGATTGCGACAGAAATATTGATAACAAGCGTGAGCAAATCTTATGAGGAATCCCTATTGGTAAAAAAGGTAAAATCAAATAAAGACGGCATTTATGAAACCAACCTACCTCCCGGTACTTATAGCCTTTTTCTAAGAGATGATGATCAGGTTGTCTGCACGCTGATCCAGTGTCCTACAACGTGCATTTGTCTTCCATTCAAAATAAGCAATGATTCAACAACGGTTATTGATGCGAACTTAGACCACGCTACTTGGTAATAACACATTGGCACGCTCATCTTCGGGAGAATACATCTGGTATACACACGCATTCCAAACCTGGATAAGACACGCATTGATTTGAATAAAAACAATCTTTACGATTAATCGTCATGCAATACGCAATCGATGACAGTAAAATTTAAATCTAAGAAAATGCAAAGCTTAAAAAACAGTGTACAGTTAATAGGAAGGTTAGGAAACAATCCAGAGGTAAGAACTTTTGAAAGCGGTAAGAAGATGGCTAGCTTTTCATTGGCCACGAATGAAACGTATTACACCAGTGAAGGCGATAAAGTTACGGACACCCAATGGCACAATATTGTGGTATGGGGCAAGAAAGCTGATATCGTAGAAAATTATCTCAAAAAAGGAAGCGAAATAGCAATGGAAGGTAAGCTTATATACAGGTCTTATGAAAAGGAAGGCGAAACAAAATACATTACTGAAGTTAACCTCAATGAATTGCTAATGATGGATAAGAAAGGGTAAAAAAAGAAACCCATTAGTCGACACTAATGGGTTCACTCTTAATATTAATTTAATCCTATCCTTTCTTTTTAACAGTGATCTGACCTATGCCGGCTTCTCTTGAAATTGATCCCTTGGCATAGCTCTGAAGCGTTTTGGCTTTAACACTCACTTCGATCTCCTCGGGCATTTCGCAACCTCTACACTCCGTCAATTTCACCTTAAACACTAACGTTTCATCGGCAGCTAAGCTCTTGATAGTTCTACCATAATCCATCAGATTTTCTTTGAAGGTCTGCTCAAACTCAGGATACATAGCGTTAACCTTTCTATCTCTTTCCTCACTTGTCAAGCCGCTCTCACCAGTAGTTCTAATTGTATGCCAACCATTATCACTACTCGAGGAGTACACCTTCATACTAAAAGTAACACCGAACCCTTCTAAAGAAGTATAACCAAGGGAGCGTGAAGAGCTGTAATACGTAGAAGAAAGATCTGGCTCATAAAGTCTAGCAAAGATTGTAGCGAAAAGCTCCAGATCTTTTGACTCGGCTGAATTCTCCTCAGGCGATTTAAACGAAATTTTCTTGATCACTCCTTCCCTATCTAGTTTGCCTTGCTTGTATGCGATCAGATCACTCTTCATGATTTGAGCTGTCAGACTACCCTTCTTATCTCTAGAATTATTATTGATATAGAATATGCGACTGTCTGTGCCTCTTGATTGAACAACTATCCTATCTGAAGGCTTCAATTGCCCAATTAAATCCGCATAGTCGACAAGGAAAATAGTCATTTGTTCCTTTAGGTTTTCTTCAGCCTCCTTCGACTTTTTCTTTCTATCCTCCTCTAATTTCCCAGCATCTACCACAGCAATTTCATCATCATCGTCATCATCATCATCCGAAGTGATAACATATGTTCGTCTTCCGTTCCCATATACTACATTACTGCCTTGACTGGTATAGATATAACTCACTTTAGGGATACTAAATACCACACCAAAATCTGGCATATAGTTACTTTCTATGTTGTTACTGAAGCGTATTCCACTTTCACCCCTTGATAAGGTACCAAGAATATCTTCAGCAATTTTAAGATCACGCTCCATGCGCTTTTCATCGAATTTTTGCGAATACGAAGTGGAAAATGTCAATGCCATAAGCACGATTCCACAAATTATTTTACTAGTCATTTTCATCATTTTACTTTTTACCTATTATCAATATTGGTTAGGTTGTTGAACAGGTTCTTCTACACTTGAAATAAGATTTGCAAGAATTTGATTGGTTTGAAACTGATTCAGCTCTGCATTGTCTTGAAAGTTTTCAAACCGAGTTTGAATTACCTCCAAATCGTTTTGTCTCTGGATATCCAGGAAGATGGCAAAATCCGTCATCGCCTGATCCATGTATTTCTTTTGTGAAGTTTCCGAATCCTCTATCAGCTGTTTCAGGTAGTCAAGATATGCTTGACGCTCATGTTCAAAATCTGATTCTGACACAGGATTATTACTTACCTGGCGTACTAACTGATTTTGGAGTGATTGATTGTTATCTCTAACATATTCACGCATTCCAGCTTCTGAGCTAGCAAGCACTTGATTCATATCAACATTGTTCTTAGCTATAGCATCTGCAATCATAGACGCTACTTGTTCTTGGTTATAGCTTTGCTCTGTTTCACCAAATGCAAGTTTAAATCCATCATTATCATAAGATGCGTTGAATTGAGTCAAATACCCCATAAATAAGATGATTGCAATGCTTGCAGCAATCGCCAAGGATTTTCTCCAAAAATTATCACTAGTACCGCTAGCCACTACAATGCGAGAGGTATTATCGAATGTAAATGAAGGCACATCAACTTCTTTGTCCTTCAATTGCCCCATAATGCCTATCGTTGATTTCATTTCATTCAGCTCATTCCGCGCTTCTTCGTTGCTAGAGAGATAATCTTCTATCTTCTGCTTTTCATCCCCTGATAATTCACCATAGAGGTAAGATATCAGTGTCGATTCTTCTGGTTTATAACTCATAGCTTATTGTTTCTTTAGTTATACTTTTTTCTTCTAGCTGTTTCTTCAACATTTTCAATCCTCTATACAACCATGTTTTGACCGTATTTTCTGAAGTTTCTAACGTATCAGCTATTTCTCTAAACTTCATACCTTCATACTCTTTCATGATGATCACGCTACGATGGTCGGATGGTATCTCCTGAAGGCATTCAAATAGAATCTTTTCCAACTCTAATTGCCGATAACTCATCTCTGGGTTGTAAAAAACACCTTCTGCCTCACCCTCCTCTTTTATAGTGGATTCCCCTTCATCATTTTTAGTAACAGTAAATGGCACTGTCTTGGACTTACTTTGCTTCCTGCCTTCTTGATAACAAAAATTGGTTGCTATTCTATATATCCATGGCTTAAAGCTTCCTATATCCTTCAGCTTCTTCAAATTTTTAAATACCGAGATAAAGGTTCGCTGAGTAATGTCAGCCGCCAAGTTTTCATCAGAGCATTGCTTCAACACATAATTAAATATGCGCTTGTACCACAGATTCACCAACTGATTAAATGACGCCTCATCACCAGTCATTGCTTTCTCAATCAGCGATTCCATTGGCACCATGGCTCCTCTTATCTGATTAGCCTGCATAAGATGCGATCGATTTTTTCAAAACTATTCTTCATACCGTTTAGGTTTATTCAAGGATTAACCTCAAAGGAAAAAAGTTTTAATATCTATAAAAAAAAGTAAAAAAATCGCTAAACGACTGAATATCAGGACTTATAATTTACAATTATCTAATAGAGACAAGTCCTGTATAGATTTCTCCATCAGCATACAGCCTATAGAAATAAACTCCAGATTGAAAACTGGCAGTAGAAATAAAGTCTTGTGATCCTTGTATTTCCTTAGAGAAAACCAAAGCTCCTTTCTGGTCAATTAATTCTATTAAAGGTGTTCGATCTTCAAATTCACGGGTTAGTATTGAAAAATCCTCCCCTGATTGAATTGGGTTTGGAAAGATTCTTATTGGCTCTTCAGTAAGGTAAAAGGAAGTTCCCGCTGAGAAGGACAATTCTTCTCCATTAATGAAATAGATAATGGCTCTGTGCTCGTTAAATCCTTGGCTTGGGTTTTCATCAAGGAAAGAATACTCCTCTCCATCAAAAGTTGTTATGGAGCCAATTTGCTGAAATCCATTAATAAAATCGTTACGCTCAAACTCAATTCTATCTATACCATAGGTAGTACCTAAAGTCAAATTCAAATGTATGCCAGTATCCAATGCTACTGTCTGAAAGAATGAGAAGACATAGCACCCAACTCCTTGTAAAGTATAATCAAATGTTGGGGCCGGCAATAAGCTTTTACCACTCGGAAGATTCGGTCTTACAGAAAATCGGTTTGTAGGCAATTCACTCACATTCGAAACCACAAAAAAAGTATCAGTAGTTGTCTCAAAATCTTCTAGGGACTCAGCACCTAATGTAAGGATTGTATAATCTATGACGTCATCCACTGGATGCCACTTGAGCAGCAGGGAATCACCACAATTAAATCCGACGCTCGTAGTAAGTGGTGCTGATAAGGTGAATAAATCTGTCTCAAAAAATTCACCATCTATCTCCATGCGAGCCCGCACATCATTCCCAAGAAATGGCGTATTATTCCATCTCCAATATTCATTAGATAAATCAATATTAGAATCAAGCGTTATCCAATTTACATCATCAATCGAGTAAGAAAGTATCCCTGAGCCAGTTTTCGTTGTACTCCATCTAAAGTATGAACCAGTCTCACCATTGTAAGGCATATTATCACTTCCAGTGGGAAAATCCCATTCAAATGAATCTTCTGTTTCATATTGCCAAGTAATAAAATACGTCTGATCTCCTGTGACATTTTCACCTTCGACTTCTATCGAATAACTAGTGCCTGGACTTGAGATCGTTACTTGTTCCACATTATTCAAATCATCAACACCTCTTACTGCTGCTTGCGAAAGTGAATTCACATTTGGAGAAGCGTCCAAGACCCATGGAAGAACAACTGTAGCACCATCCACTACCCTTAAATTCAAGTCATTTACTAATGCTTTGGCATCATTTACATTGGCCGGTAAATCAGTCCAGCAAAGGGTCACTTTCAGATTGACGGCATCAGCAGGAATGCCTAAATCGAAAGAAACAGTCTCACCATCAGACACTGTCCCACTTGTAAATTGCGTATTCCTCAGCGCTTGCAGAGATCTCCAGGCGTCAATATTTCCATAACCAGTAAGAAAATCCAACCCCTCTGATCCAACATCTCTTGCATTGTTAATAAGTAAAGCTTTTACTAATGCTGCTGGCATATCAGAAGCGTTATCTATTCGATATTGCTGTTGAAGCAAAGCTGAAACCCCCGAAACCAACGCTGCTGAGTTGGAGCTTCCGACAACACTATAAGCAACAACTTCAGGTTTTACCCTTCCATCATATGACGGGCCCCTTGATACAAAAGCCGGAATATTACCAACAGTATCGACTGAGCCTACAACTAAAGAATTTTTTGACATTTTGATATTGCCAGTTAAGTTGGCATACCCTTCTATATCAACATAAGTACCATCTGTAGAAACCTCAGTGCCCTGATTACCGCTTGAAAAAACATGCAATAAGTTTGGATTTTCATTGACACTTTGATCAAAAGCACGTGCCTCAATTCCGTATTCATTTTCACGAACGATTCCGTAGGAATGATTTTGAGTATTTATACCAAAATCTAGGTAATGCTGATCAGGGTCAGGCATTGGCTCCAAAAAATCTGAAGATATAATTGTTAGATCAGATGCAACACCTCTCCCCGTAATGAAAGAATTTCCTTTTCCTGCAATTATCGTAGCCATCTCTGTGGCATGATTATCAACAAATTCGCTTTCCAAACCAGAAACTAGACTCCTATTTAATAAATCGATATCATTAATATCGAAATAGTTTTCCTGGATTGATACGGTCTCAGTAGAACCATCTAACTCTGGAAATGAGTGATGAACTCTATTGACCCTATTGGGGTTCAAATTCATATCAATAACCCGACTCTCTACGAAGGGCCTGTATACTTTATTGGTAATGTGATAAACATTGGGATCATCAAGAAGAAGCTTTTTGACAATATCAGTTTTACCTTGAATTAGAAAAATATTTTTAGCCGGATAAGACTTTATGACTTTTAATCCTGTAAACTCAGATTTTTGAAAAGCATCCGAAACCAATATATAGTGTAACGAGTGAGATACTTTTTCGTCGATATCCAATTTCCAATCTGAATCAACACTCCACATCCTCCCCTTTATTTGAGATGGCATTCCTTTCACAATGTGATGATTTTCATCAAACGACCTTAAGATTTCTATTCCTCTGTCAGATCCTCGAAGGCTCGAACGAGCAGACTCTACTAAAAATATCTCATCATTTTTCGACGTTTTCTCAGAATATTCTTCAACAATGACACCTCTCCAACCCACTGGATCTTGGGCTAAACACATAGTTGTCAAAACAATCACTAATACAACTGATAACTTTCCTCTCATTGGTTTGCCAAATTAGACAAAACACAACATATTATAGATGAAAAAATATTATTCGTAGATGAATTGTTTTGTTCAAATTTTATTGAACAAAAATTGGATTTATAGCAATTTAAATTGCACTAATTTAATACTTATAAGAATATTATTTGGTTTATCAAGTGATAATGTTGATAAAAAATAGAATATTGTTTTTTTATCCAGAAAAAGAACTTTTATATTGCCAGGAAATTGTTTAACCTAATATTATTATGAGAAGATTAAATTTCGCACTATCGTGTGTGTTAGCCATGATGCTAACTTTTGGTTTTACCTCTTGTTCTTCTGAGGATGATCCACAAGCTGATGTGATTTCTGACAATGTTTTGGCTCAACTTGAAGACCTTGGTTTTGACACTCAGGGTGTAGAATTAAAGCCGCATCACAATCCTTTAACGGGAGAGACTACTAAAATGTATCAAATTGAGGGCGACATTTTAGTTTCTGAGCTTCAGATGAAGGAAATGCTTAAAAGTCCAATCGCTCACATCGGAGCAGTTGGCGAGCAGTACAGAACTAACAACCTAGTAAGCAACAATCAGACTATCACTGTACTTGGGTACACTGGTGGATCTTTTGCACTAGACAACACAATGAGAACTGCGCTTCAGTGGGCAGTGAACAACTACAACAGACTAAACATTGGATTGAACTTCACGCTTGCGTTTGGCACTAACTACCAGGCTTATGACATGGTAGTTTACCGAGTAAGCGGAGGTGGTGGAGGATCTGCTGGATTCCCTTCCGGTGGACAGCCTAACAAGTTCATTCAAATTCAGTCTGGAACTAGTGGTTTTGGAACAAATGTTACTGAACACGTTATCACTCACGAAATCGGTCACTCAGTAGGATTACGTCATACTGATTACTTCAACAGATCACTTTCTTGTGGTACTGGAGGAAACGAAGGAAGTGCTGGTGTTGGTGCTATTCACATCCCAGGAACTCCTACAGGTTTTGATGCTAATTCAATCATGCTAGCTTGCTTTTCATCTAACGAAGATGGAGAGTTCGGAAACTTTGATGTAGTTGCTCTAGAGTATCTATACTAAGATTCGTTAATCGCCCTTAATCGTTAAAAAAGCCGACAATCGTCGGCTTTTTTTATTTAATACTCTTTATGTTTTGAGTGATTTTGTTGAAGGTAAAATACTCACCTACCTTCTTCCCAACCATTGCTTTTGCGATCGGAGCTTCACCGGAGATAGCAAAAAAGGATTGACCATTCACCGTAATTTGACCAACAGCAACACTTAGGAAGAAGTGCGACTTATCCGTCTGGACTAAACAACCATATGAAACCTCTGTAAAAATCTTATCAGTATCAATCATCGTGCAGGCATTTAGCTGATCTACAAGTAAGTTGAGCTGAGCTCCAAGCCTATTTTGTTCTTGGGTCATCATTTCTCTACTGGTCTCATACTTATCCCCCATACTGCTTTTTGTTTCTGAATTAGCAGAATCACGAATTGCAGTAAGCTCAACTTGAACGCTGACAATTTTTTTCTCAAGGAGATCCAACAAGGCTGATTTGATTTGAGTCTTCGATACCATATAAAATCAAACTTAATTCGAAAAAACAGTAGGGTAAAATTCAATTGACTTGTAGAGATAAAGGAATGATATGGACAGGCATGTATATTTGAGTTGTAATACTCAAATGAAAGTCACCCGTCCACTAAAAAAAGAAGATCTGAAGAAGCTCTACGATGAATATTTCGAGAGCTTACGTGGATTTTTGTATTACAAATGTGGAGATATAGATGTTGCTGATGATTTAGTACAAGAAACCTTTATTAAGGTTTGGAATAAGCGGGATGAAATCCAAATGGATACAGTGAAAAGCCTCTTGTACACCATCGCAAACAATTTATTGATGAATCATTTTAATCATCAAAAAGTTGTTAGAGAACATCAAAAGTCTACAACGGTTGAGATTTCTACAAATGCTAACTCACCACAATTCCAGATGGAAGAGGCAGAATTTGAGCAAAAACTCAATCGGGTCATTGAAAGTCTACCTGATGACTGTCGGGAAGTATTTTTAATGAATAGGATAGATAAATTGAAATATGCAGAAATTGCAGAAAGACTAAATCTTAGTGTAAAAGCGATAGAAAAAAGGATGAGCAAAACACTAAGTTTAATAAGGGAAAGTTTGGGGATGAAGATTTAAGTAATGGATGATTTAGAGAAATATAACGACCTACTAAATCACGAATCAAAAAACGTGAATGATGAACTTGGAGAATTTCTTCAAGGAGCATCTAATGCGCGCATCCCAAAAGGCAGAGGAAAAGAAGCAATTTGGAGCAAAATTGAAGAAGAGTTAGAATCAGAAACCAAGTCCATTCCGATTTGGAGGTACGTTAGTATTGCAGCATCTATAGCTCTGGTTGCAACGCTCACATTCGTTTCACTCAATGACTCTCAGCCCATATTAATTGAACAAAACACCATTGCTGCAGAATCAAAAACTTTGAGCCTTCCCGATGGTTCTCAGGTAATCTTAAATGCTAACTCAAGTATAAGCTATTCAGAAGATTGGGATCGAATAGTCGCATTGAATGGAGAAGCCTTTTTCGAAGTAGTAGAAGGTGGAAAATTTTCAGTGAATACCTCCATCGGTTCTGTAGAAGTTTTGGGTACTTCTTTTAACGTTTTTGCTCGAGACTCTACGTTTGAGGTAGCGTGTAAAACAGGTAAAGTAAAAGTGGATATTCCTACCAAAAGTGTAAGCGAGTTGATCACTCCAGGCGAATCGATCAGATTAGAATCCGATACGGTAAAAAAGACAAAGATTGATGAAAATCTGGTGGGAAGGTGGCAAGCTGGGGTATTCTATTTCAGCGATCAAAGACTATCAGATGTATTGCGTGAGGTGGAGCGCCAGTTTGATGTTAAGGTGAATCTATCAGACAGCACCGATTATATATTTAATGGATACTTCACGAACAAAGATGTAGAGAGTGCTCTTGAAATGGTATGCTTACCACTAGGGTTAGGCTATCAAAAGACTGCACAAGGAACATATTCAATAGAGGAACCGGAATAAAGCGCAATGCGAGTACTTGTTACTACCACATTATTGTGCCTGACCACAATCCTGTCAGCCCAACAAAGTTTTGATTTATCTGCCAGTAATGAATCACTAACAAGTATTGTAAAATCGCTTTCAAAAAAATACAACCTCAAATTCTCTTATAGCCCTAGAGAGTTGTCAAAACATAAGATCACAAAAAAAATCAAAGCGAGTTCTCAAGAAGAATTGATTAGTCAAATATTTGAGGAGCTACCCTTTGATTTGAAATTAACAGACGGCATTTATCTTATTATTCCTAACAGGAGTAAACCCAAACCCAAACCCGTGTCCTTGATTGGTCAAGTGTTGGATGAAAGTAGTGGTGAGCCACTGGCTTTTGCACATGTACAATCTGAAAATAAAGGTACGTTAAGCTCTCAAAATGGAAGGTTTAATTTACCTCCTACTGAAGATACAGTTACACTTACAGTCAGCTACATAGGTTATAAGAAGTTAGAGTTGAAAGTTCCACCTAACCAAGAAAATCTAACAATCAGACTTAATCAAAATCCTCAAGAATTACCTGAGGTAGTCTTGACAGCAGAGCTGGATAATTATAGCCCTACCCCTTCATTCTTCAGTCTAAATCCACAGCAGTTCAATTCTCTTCCAATGCTAGGAGAAACTGATGTATTTAAGACACTTCAACTACTGCCGGGTGTTCGAGCAACTGATGAAACCTCTTCTGGTTTAGTAGTTCGTGGTAGCCTACCATCTCAAAACCTCATTTTGATGGATGGTTTCACATTGTACAATTTGGATCATTTTTTTGGGATCTTCAGTACATTGAACCCTAATGCAATTAATAATGTCAGCATATATAAAGGCGGCTTTGGACCTAAATATGGAGGCAGAGTTTCATCAGTTGTAGATGTCGCCGGCAAGAATGGTGGTGTAGATGGATTTAATGGAAGTGCAGGATTAAATATGCTTTCTTTTAATACTACGTTAAATATCCCAGTAGGAAATCGCACATCTGCATTGGTAGCATTCAGGCAATCATTTACAGATATCATAAACTCAGATCTATACAAGGAATTCCTTACCTCGAGCAGGCAAAACTATTTAGAATCCATAAGTCCAGAACTCAACAGCATAGGGCTTTCTCCCAAACTAAAATTCTATGACATCAATGCTAAAGTTCAGCATCGTTTTAGTGAGCGTTCGCTCTTTGATATCAATTTCTATTTAAGCGAAGACAACTATTCTGCAAACTATATTGAAGGTGATGATTTTTCCGAATATGAAGTACTTGACCTTTCAGACTGGTCCAACGCTGGAATAAGTATGAATCTAAAGAGTCAGGTAAAGCCCAATTGGTTTAATAGCACAACCCTTAGTGCATCGGAATATAAAGAGGAAGAATCATTATCCATTACTCAGACTTTCTTTGAAGACGTCTCATTCGCTGAAGACAGTATAGCTGCAAATACGGCTCTTACCTATTTTAATTACTCAGTTGGCAGTTCGGTTGGAGATGTAACTATCAAATCACACAATGAGGTAGAAATTAATAATGAAAATACGCTTTATGGTGGAATAGAACTCAACTCGATAAACACCAAGTACCAAACAACTCAAGGGTTCTTTGAAGAAATTTCATCACTTGAAGATGAGTATAGTGATACGCTAAATATTGAAGCCAATATATTCAGTCTATATGGTAACTACCAGTTTGAGAGAAATGACATCATAGCCAACTTAGGATTGCGTTCCTCCTACTATGAGCCAACCGGTAAATGGTATTTAGAACCACGATTCGATATAGGATTTAAAGTCACTGACAGGTTTACGTTGAAAGGGGCTGCATCATTCCACCATCAATACATTACGCAAACTTCACTATCCATCCTTCAAAATACCGACCAATTTTATTGGATTTTAGCTGACGATAAAATCATTCCTGTTCAAAGAAGTACACATTTCATCTTTGGCGGTAATTTCAAATGGGATAAGTGGTCCCTTGATTTAGAATATTATCATAAGCGTACACAAGGCATAATTGAGAATCAATTTTTAGTCTTACCTCCAGAAATAATTGATGCGCTACGCTTAGAAGAACTCAATCTTTCCGGAGAAAACAATGCGGAGGGCCTCGATCTTTTTATTAAGTACCGAGATCGAACATTTACCTCGCTTATCAGCTACTCATTAGGAAGGTCTCAAAATTCATTTTGGTATTTTAATCAAAATCAGCCCTACCCTTCACTGCAAGACCAAAGGCATGAGTTGAATTTTACCAATATTTTAAAGCTAGGTAAATGGGAATTATCAAGTGTACTTCTACTAGGAACCGGACAATCTTATACTCCAGCCAATCCTGAATTTAGCATTACCAATGATTCAGTTTCTTTTTACGACCTTGAAAGGATAAATCAAGCAAGGCTTCCGGCATACCAAAGGTTGGACATTTCAGCAAAATACAACTTCAACATTAGGTCTCTTAAATGTGAATCAGGCGTTACCTTTTTCAACATCTTAAATCGCAGAAACATCAGATCTAGGAAATATACTGTACGCTACATATTTGATGAACAAAGCAATGCAGCGGGAGCTACTGACGACATAGAAGTAGTGCCACTAGATACATATCTTCTAGGATTCACACCTAATTTTTTCTTTAATATTCGCTTCTAAAGGCCCTTTTTTAGAAAAATATAAATTTTTGGTAGGGTAATTTCTTCGGCACATGTACCACTTTCGAAACACAATAATCGAAATACTTATGAAAACGAAGAAACCAATTATCGCCTCACTTTGGATCGCTATGGCAGTCCTAGTATGGTCTTGTAATGAAGAGACTGACGCTCCAAATCCATTACAAGAAAATGTAGTGTCCCAAAACTTACTGGTTAATTCTAACACAGCATTGGACAAACTAAGAAGCAATGGTATTGGAGGTCCAATGGGAGCTCTTTTTGGAAACTTCCAAAATGCCACAAATGGAAGATCAGCTAAATCTCCTTCAGCAATGTTCAGAAGTTCTGGTAGAACCTCACAAGATTCTACAGATGTTGATGAGACTACTTGTTTAGTTGAAACATGGGAAGACGATGGCAATGGTAATTATACATTTACCTTAGACTTTGGTGAGGGGTGTGACTACTATGGAGAATTCCTAAAAGGAAAATTAGTAGAGAAAGGTTCTTACTCTGAGTCAGGATTTAGCTCAACTGCAACATACACCAACTTTGGTGGGAATGATTGGACCATAGATGGCACTCACAGCTACAGTGGTACATGGGAAGAAATAAACGAAACCTCAGAACCAGCAGATTCATCTGAATATTACTACAACGCATCCTACCAGTTTAGCGCTGATTTAAAAACAAGCTATATGGAGTTTGGACACGATTCAACAGATGAAGTATCTACTGGCGAACAGTTAATTGAAGTTGATTATGTAGCACAAGGTTCTGAAGAAGTAGATCAAGATGGATATACTGTTCAAAGCAGATCAGAATCAATAACAGTTAGCACAGGCGAGTCATTTAGCTCTCAAGTAGACAGTCCACTCTTCTACGATTTCAACTGCGAGAATGATGACGTTTGGATCTACGTTAGTGGACAAGAATCAGGTAGTTATACTTATGAAGGTCAATCAGGCACATACAGTATTGACTATGGAGATGGTGAGTGTGACAACATTGTAACAGTAACAGAAAACGGTGTTTCTGAAGATATAGACTTAGGTGAAGAATGGGATGAATGGGAAGATGAATGTAATGAAGAAAGCTAAGACATAGGTTATTCTCAGGTTAGTCGTAAGAGCCCGTGGAGTACTACTCTCGGGCTCTTTGTATTTACATCCATCAATTTCGACATAAACGAAACATATAATTTTAACCTTCGTATATTCAACTTGAAAATCAAATTCTACATATACGAAAGATTTAGTAACTTGTATGAACTTTACCAGTAATACCGATACATGAATGGTAATAATATAAAACCACCTGGATGGATTCAACGGTTGATCAACCGATATTGCGACCCTTATCTTATAGAAGGTATTTATGGAGATCTAGAAGAACTGTTTTTTGAGAATGTAGCATTGAAAGGTCCTGTTAAAGCGAAGCTTATTTACTTCTTTCAATCACTTGGCTTTTTCAGGAGAAGATTTAAAAGACGCTCAAAAAAAGTATCAAATATGAAAGCTATCTGGACGAACTACCTGCTTACCTCGTTTCGCTCATTAAAAAGGCATAAGGTTTATTTCACTATTAACCTCATTGGATTGATAACGGCTATCTCCTGCTCGCTCTATGCCATGATCTATATCCATGATGAACTTCAATTCGACAACCAGCACAGTCAAAGTGAAAGCATTTACAGGCTATACAAAAGACATATAAACGTAGCGGAGAATCAAGACTTCCTTACTTGGGAAACTTCCGGTTTAATGGGACCTACCATGAAAGAAGAATATTCACAAGTAACAGATATTGTTCGAGTGTGTCCATGGTTTCAATCCTCTATAGTAAGCTACGATAAGCGCAATATTAAGAGTGAAATGTTCTATTTCGCGGATTCAAACTTTTTTGAATTTTTTGACTTTAAAATTTTGGCTGGCGATAAACAAACGATGCTTAAAGCTCCATCTAGTATGGCAATCAGCCAAAGTATTTCGAAATCACTCTTCGGTGATAAAAACCCTATTGGTGAATCAGTGATAGGCTACAATGACCTCACTTATACAATTACCGGTGTTTTTGAGGATATACCTAGACAATCTAACATGCAATTTGATGCCATAATATCTTGGAGCACCACTGTCCCGAATGTTGGTCCACTCCAATATAACTGGATGAATAACTGGCTTGCTCAAGGGATATTCACTTACATCAAACTATCTGAAGGTTCGTCATCCGAGCAGTTAGTTGAAGAACTGCCCGATATGATGAATAGACATTTTTCAGAGCGAGCAGATCAGTACTTTTTAAAGCTGCTACCTTTTCACAAAGCTCATCTCTATGGTGACAACATCACAAGCGATCGAGGTACAAAGACCGGTAGTATTACATTCATTTATATTTTAGGTTTTTCTGCAATTCTCATCTTGCTAATTGCTAGCATCAATTATATAAATATCAGCTTGTCTCGAGCAAGTCAAACACAATCTGAAGTAGGTGTTCGAAAAGTAATGGGATCGTCCAACGGACAGCTAATGGGAAGATTCATATCAGAAACGTTTATCAGCATATTCATTTCATCCATCATTGCTCTTGGAATTCTGGCACTACTCCTTCCCTATTTAAACACCATCACCGGTAAGGAATTACCTATGGCATCGCTCTTTCAACCTATTTCTCTGATTTTTCTAGTGGCCTTCATAACGTTGATGAGCATTTTCATTGGACTGTATCCTGCCTATATCTTATCCTCTCCTCAGATATCAAACATCCTTAAAAAGTCAGGCAAAGTGAGCAATGCAGGTTGGCTAAGAAAAGGACTAATGACACTGCAATATGCAATATCAGTATTCCTTATTATTTGCACGGTAGTCATCATTAGGCAAACAAATTATTTAATAAATAAGCCACTTGGCTTTAACAAAGATCAAACGCTAGTTATACCCATCGTTTCAGAGATGACAGAGAATGCCCTGTTGTTTGAAAGCGAACTAAACAAACATCCTAATATCATTTCTACCTCTACCTGTAGATCAGGCATTGGAACAGGAAATTTTTCAACTACGGTAATACCTGAGGGACACTCAGATGAACTAACCACAAGAATATTCGGTGTCGATCAAGAATTTTTTGAAACATATAGTATTGAGTTAAACACCGGTAGAACATTCTTAAAAGGATCTTTAGCAGACTCAAATCAACTTGTGGTAAATAAATCTTTTGTAGCGTTCATGGGTTGGGAAGATCCCATAGGAAAACATATCCGTTTCAGCCCCGAAGGAACACCTGTTCCAATTATAGGTGTGGTGGAAGACTTCCACTACAGCTCATTGGCCACATCAAGAATAGAACCCATGATTCTTTATCTCGACACCCATCAGCTCTGGAATACCTCTGTCAGAATTGGCAGTGGTGACCTTCGAGAAACCATTGAGTACATCAACGACACCTGGGATAGATTCGCTGAACGGGCTCCTCTAGATTTTTACTTTGTAGATCAATGGTTTAACGAGCAATACAAAAAGGAAACGCAGTTGCTCAATATGGCTACAATCTATGCAGTAATTAGCATGATACTATGTGCATTAGGTCTTTATGGACTTACTGCTTTGATCTTGCAACAACGTCAAAAAGAAATAAGCATAAGAAAAGTACTGGGAGCTAGCGTAACGTCTATTGTATCGCTGATGAATAAACAATTTGTTCTCATCATTGTCATCAGTTTTCTTATTTCCGCCCCTGTATCATTCTATTTGATAGCTCAATGGCTAGAAACTTTTCAATATCAAACGAACATGGGATTCTATCCATTTGTAATAGCGATCTTAGTCACATTTTCCATTAGCGTTGGTATAATAAGTTGGCTTTCAAGCAAAACCGCGAATACTAACCCTTCAGAAACTTTAAGCAGCGAATAGTAAGATTAATAACCAATTATAAAGACCACACAGATGAAAGGAACCAATATTGGAGAGTTAGAAGAATTAATCATGCTTACAGTAGCCTTACTGTATGACGAAGCATATGGGGTTGCCATACAGAAAGAGATCAAAAAAAGATGCAATCGCTCTATTACGATTAGCACAGTTCATGCTGCTTTATCTCGATTACAATCGAAAGGATATGTTGATTCTAGATATGATGGAGCAACCCCAGAACGAGGCGGAAGGAGAAAGCATTTGTTTCAAGTAACAAAGTCCGGTCAAAAAGTGTTGGAACAAGTGAAAGAACAACGTAATTCCATTTGGGATGCAATTCCCAGTATGGCCTTCAATAACTAATGATATACGACACCTCCTACCCAGATAAAGAAACCACAAGACAAATCAATAAAGCGGTTGGAGTTCCTTTTTCATTCACGGAACGGCTAAAGATGGGTGGAATCGGATCCAGGCGAATGACTATCCATGAAATCAGTGAAGAATACAAAAATTATCTAAATGCAGACCATTACATCTCCGTCGCAAACATTGAATTGAGACCAAAAGGCATATTAATACACTTTAGGCACAAGCTCCAATCTTACTCATGGGTCATGCCCTATGATAGCATTGCAATTACGTATGATAAGATTCTAAAACTTGAAAGCAAGGGTTTTTTCATCCAATTCAATGATCCTCAAAATGACAAGTTCATTATTCGGATGATTCACCTCAGTGAAAATTCATAGTTAATTTTTGATTGATTGAACTTTGATATTTATTTATATGTATATACATTTAATGTATATACTTTTAACAAACCAAACTTATTATGTCAACTGAAAACAGTAAAGGAATTAAGGTAGGAGCCACAGTGGTTCGCTATTTAATGGGTCTTATATTTTTCGTATTTGGTTTAAATGGATTTTTAAACTTTCTGCCCGGCCCACCAATGGAAGGCGATCTGGGAACATTTATGGGAGGATTAGCTGCATCGGGATATTTCTTTCCGCTATTGAAAGGCACGGAGGTGATTGCCGGACTCATGCTGCTTAGTGGCTTTTATGTTCCCTTAGCTATTGCTGTGCTTGGACCAATCACACTAAACATTTTCTTTGTACACGCTTCAATGGAACCATCAGGTCTTCCTATTGCCATCTTTGTATTCTTGGCTAATATCTTTTTAGCATATGCATACAGAGGAAACTTTGCAGGTATCTTTCAAAAGAAATAGCTTAAACCAACTCCCAACTAAAAGTCCATCTTATAGATGGACTTTTTCATTTAAAAAATCTTGGCTTTCATGATGGAATCTCCTTTCACTTTATAAAACTCCTGATGAATGTCAAAAGCTGAATTTCCATTAGGCTCTAAATGGACATATGATCCATTCTCTGTCATCTCATAAGAATTCACATTGTCCTTAAGATTAAAAGCCAGTATGTTAATTGCTTGCTGTTTTAGCAACGGATCGCTGATGATGAAGAGGGATTCTAGCCTTCTATCAAACGAGCGAACCATCATGTCTGCACTACCGCAATAAACTTTAGGTTCGCCATTGTTATGAAAATAGAAAATACGAGAGTGCTCAAGGTATTCACCAACTATGGATCTTACAGTGATGTTTTCGCTTAACCCCTTTCTTCCAGGTCTTAGGCTACATATACCTCTTACGATCAACTTTATTGGCACTCCTGCTTTTGATGCCTCGTACAGCGCATAGATAGCATCCTTATCTTGAAGCGAATTCAGTTTTATAACAATCCCACTTGGCATACCAGCCAACGCATTTTCTCTTTCTTGATTAATCAGACCTATTAAATCTCGACGCATCTGGATCGGTGCAGTGATGAGATTGTCATAATCATCCGGAATAGAATGACCAGTAATTACATTGAAGAACTCTTGCACATCATTTGCATATGATTCATTTGATGTAAGTAAGCTTATATCTGTATACAACTTAGACGTAGCTTCATTGTAATTGCCACTACCCATGTGAATGAATCTGCTAACTTTCTCTTTTTCCTTTCTAACAATTAAGAGCAATTTGGTATGAGTCTTTAATGATCCTACTCCATAAATGACGTGACAGCCAGCCTTCTGTAGCCGTTGTGCTTGTTTCATGTTGTTCTCTTCATCAAAGCGAGCCTTTACTTCAAAAAGAACCGAAACGTGCTTGCCGTTTTCCGCCGCCTTCAACAATGCCTCCACTACTCTACTGTTCTTCGCCAACCTGTAAATAGTTAATTTAACTGAAAGCACATTTGGGTCATCTGCCGCTTGATCTAGCAAGTCCAGTAAAGGCTCAATGGTATTGTACGGATGATGGAGAAGGATATCTCTTTGCTTGAGGATTTTGAACATATCTTGATGTTCGACATCCGTCATGCTTATTGCGGGAGCAGGCTTTGGTCTTAATGGTTTGAAAGAGTTGAACTCTTCATGGTTTACAATTTGCCAAAGACATGTAAAATCCACAAGTGACCCTTTTGGAGATTCGATGATATTTTCACCTCCTATTTCATATCTTTTCTTCAGTTGTTTAATCAGCCATGAATCTGCATCCTCAGCCACTTCCAACCTTACTACACGTCCCGTTTTACGTGTTCTCAGTTTTTTCTTCATCTCCTCAAGGAAGTTGGCTTCAATATCTTCCGATTCCTCAAGCGTGAAATCTCCATTTCTTGTTAGCCTAAATAATGAGCTAGAAATGATCTCCACATTTTTAAAAACACGATCCAAAAACTCACGAACAATCTTTTCAATCGGAATGAAAATCATCTTCTCTTTATCCTTGATTTCAAAAAATCGAGGAAGATTTTGAGGAAGCTGGATGAAAGACATCTTCTTCTTTTCCTTGGATTTCAGCGCTTTTGTAACCACTCCAAAAATCAAGATGTTATTCATCAAAACCGGAAATGTATGATAGGTATCAAATACCATCGGGGTA
>CAZWLS010000030.1:0-7618 GCA_964634415.1 uncultured Roseivirgaceae bacterium
TTCCTCCTATTATTGGTGCAATTATTTTCAGGAAGAAGTATTCAACAATCTTTTTCCAAAGCGAGTAATACTTTATGCTGGCGACAATGATCTTGGTTCTGAAACCCCAGAAACCGAAATCATAAACAACCTCGCTTCTTTAGTTGATAAATTCAAAAATCAGTATTCAAAAACAGGCATCACTGTGATTAGTGTTAAGCCAAGTCCGGAAAGACTTTATTTGAAAGACAAAATAGAAAGTCTAAATACTAAAATTAAAGACCTTATGCTTAGTGTAGGAGGAGATTATATTGATATTTATTCTAAGATGCTTTCAGATCAAGGTGACTATCGATCGGAACTTTTTCTGGAAGATCAACTGCATATGAACGAATTGGGGTACGAAATATGGCAAAGAGAAATTCTACATTATCTTAACGAATCTTCACTTACCTATTGATCGTTGATACCAGTCTCATGATTTCTCACTTTCACTTTGGGATTTACTACAAAGGTAGAATCCTTAAACTCGGACTCTCTTAATAATTCACTAAGATCCGGCTGCCCTGCCTTCACCCAACACGAAAACCAAAAATCGCCAATCATCTTAATTGACGCCCGCATCCTGCGCTCTACCATCCCATTCAGCATTCGATGGTAGTCCTTTGAAAAATTAAATGTATACGTTCTGATGGTAGTATTGCCTCGTTCCTCATACCCATACTTTTTAGATTCAGGGTATTTTGATGTCAATGATTTTTCAAAAGTAAGGACAGAGTCTAAGGCTTCATGAGCATTTACAATTGCGCTCCACGCATATAACTGTAGGTTTTCAACGTATTGAGCCTTGCCGGTAAGTAGATCATATCTATCGGAAAAAAGTTCTG
Source organism: uncultured Roseivirgaceae bacterium (assembly GCA_964634415.1). Taxonomy (GTDB): domain Bacteria; phylum Bacteroidota; class Bacteroidia; order Cytophagales; family Cyclobacteriaceae; genus Ekhidna. Next base: position 867 of record CAZWLS010000030.1, read on the forward strand.
GCAGACGAGATTCCCAAAATCCATGTATTCCATACTGTCCCGTAAGCTGGCCATTATAATTTTCAGTCGTGTGCAGTGGCACATTTGCATCTGCTATGTAGTGACCGATGTCCGTTGACAATCTCAATATCTGCTCCGCATTTTTTTCTTGAAATGCTTTAGTGAGCCAGTACGACATTTTACCTATATGATATGGTGCAATACCATAAGCTTGAAGCGTGTCTTCCGTATATTTCTCCACAGCCTGATTCCAGTAACGCGGCATATGATAAACCGCAGAATCGCCATATACATCGAGATCTATATAATGGCGTGCGGCTTCAGCTTTAAGAGCATATCGCCGCATGTCCGGCTTAATTGCATTCTCGGAGATATACTGGATGTTTTGTTTATAAAACACTATCATATCTGGTGGTAACGTAAATACAGCTAAGCGATTAATTTTCTGATGCGCATAGAATCCCCAGCATCGAGAAAAAACCGGAACCAAAAAGACAATTATTAGGACTAAAAAACGCACCTATTAAAGATGCAATTCCATCTCCACTTTGGATAACATATGAAGGTGTACAAACCGTCTATTTGCTGGATATTTCGTCCATCAATTTTACCACCTCTGGGTTGAGGTTTGTGCTCAAAACTTTTTTGTAATCGCTCCCCTTCATATATCCGCCATCTGCGTTGAAGAATTCAGTAATAACTGGAGTCCAATCGCTCCCCTTTGGTAAAATAAAGCCATAAGATTCTCCTTTAATATCGCCAGCTGGGTGTCTTTTGATATTCTCTCCCTTTGCCCTAAGCTCGAGGTAGTTGGGCAAATCGATATAGGTGAAATACTTTGGAGAGGTAATTACTCTGTAAGTTTTGTCTATTGAACTAGCAGCATAGATAATATCAAACCCGTATTGATCTTTTAGCTCTTTCAATCGTTTATCATGGGTTGTACCTCCTTGAGAAACGGCCCTCATTCCTTTAAATGTGGTAGGAATTCTTCCTAGTGATGAAAGCTGAGGCACGCTCTTTTCGGTAACAAGAACCGCCATATTTGAAAAGTACGGAGGAGAAAAATCAAAAGTAGTTTTTCGTTGATCCGTAATGGTAATATCGCTCAGTCCAAAAACTCCGCCCTGACTATTCTCAACAGCTGAAAGGAACATTTGAAAATTAGATGGATCTGCCACCGGTTGATATTTATAGGTTATTACCACTCCATATTTCTTCAGGACATACTCAGCAAAATCGTCCATTATATCGAAACAAATCCCAGTCCCTTTCCCACTTTCACCATCTGAAAATTTTGCCAGATGAACATTGGTAAGGATCACATTGCCACGTTTATTCCTTAAAGATTCAGCCCAGATATCACCTTTAAATCCCTGAGAAATAGATGTAAAATGAAAAAAAGTAACTAGTAAAATTGTTAGGTAGTAGCGCATTAAAATGGTGGTTAAAATTCAGACAACCGTTAAATTAAATATTCAACAACTATAGCAAGCAAAGCACCTAAAACACTTATTAGAATTTTATTCAATCCAAAGTGGTGTTCTGGACTGGCTTCCACAAAAATTGTTGTTGAAATATGGAGAAAGCTTCCACATACAATAGCAAAGACAATAAGGACTGCATTTTCAGACATCATGATAAAATCACTCAAAACAAGTCCTAATGGAGATGCTAGGCTGAATAAAACTAATAAATAGATGGCACGCTTCCCTAAGCCTTGCATGGTAGCCATCAATGCAAAAGCAGCAGGCATTTTATGAAGCACTATACCAAGGAGCAAGGAATAAGATTCATGCTTTTCATGAAAGGGTGAATCATGTGTTAAAAGAGAACCTTCAAGTAAACTATGTATGGTAAGTGCGACTATTATAGAAAATCTTCCTGAAACTGAGACCGCCTTGTTAGCATGAACGTGGCCGTGCTCAACACCAGAAGAGAAATACTCTAAAAATTGCTGCAAGAAAAATCCAATAAGGACATAAAGCCCAATTGTAGATGGATCCGGACTAATCGAAAACAGCTCAGGAATGATATGAATGATCGTAATAGCAAATAGATATGAACCAGCGAAAATCAAAGGAAGTCGCAAGTTCTTCTTCATTCCAGGCACTAATTTGAGACTCAGCCCACCTAAGATTGTGCTTGTTATAAGAATGAATACGGTTAGGATCATAAGATTTTAATGCATCAAAGTTGCAAGATATAACCATTCAGTGAGTCAGAAGATTCAATTTGCTTTGTTCATTTCTACAAAAGATCTAAAATCTTCAGAAACATAGCTCTTTACACTTCCATCATCAGACCTGTATACAAGTATTGCGTCCAAATCAAGTACTTCAATTAATTCTTTTGAGGCCTCCAATCCAATCACCATAAAAGCAGTAGCGTAGGCATCTGCTGACATACAGTCGCTAGCAAAAACTGAGGCACTCAATAAATTGTGATAGGAATTGTATCCAGTTCTTGGATCTATAATATGTGCATAAATCTTTCCATCCTTCTCGTAATAGTTTCTGTAGTTTCCAGATGTAGCCAATGCTCTATTTTTTAGTCGAACAACTGCCAATAGCTTTTGCTCTAAAGTTGAAACGGTAGGATCCTCTATTCCCAATGACCATGACTTACCTTGATCGTTGATTCCCCTGCACCTAACCTCTCCTCCTATTTCCACTAAATAATTAGCTATGCCTTTAGACTCCAATAATTCACCAACTAGATCTACTGCATACCCTTTTGCTATTGCGCTAAAGTCTATTTGAAAATTTTGCGGCATCGTGATGCTCGTGTTGTCAAATTGGACCTGATCAAAACCAGTGATTGACATTAATGAATCTACAGTAGCGCTATCTATTTGAGGTAGTTTTTTATCCGGACCAAAACCCCATGCTTGGACCAAGGGTCCGATGCTAGGGTCAAATGTTCCTCCTGTTTTTTCATAAATCTCTCGGCTTTTTTCTAATACTGGTAAAAAAAACTCAGACTCAAACTTGAAATTACCTTGGTCATTTAGTCTTGAGATCTCTGATGACGGGATATAAGTAGAAAGCGATTGATTGAATGCAACCAATTCATCAGATATCTCTTTGTCTAGACCTTCTATTTCGATTCCAATAAACTTTACATTGTAAATAATTGTCCCCATTGTTTGACCCGTTATATGCTGCAAACGAGGGTTATCATTTCTGAAAATTGAGACAACAACAAATGCGACAGCAAGCCCAATTCCGAAAATTAAAAGACGCTTTTTATTCATGTGATTTTATCAGGTTGCAAAAGTAAATCAATCAGGCTTCAATTGCTTTGTGACTTATATTTGAGGCAATGAGAGAAGACTACCTTCAAGCGGATGGAGAGGATATGGGATCCTCAGATAAAGAAATCGAAAAAGCCCTTAGGCCACTTTCCTTTTCTGATTTTACAGGTCAACAGAAAGTAGTTGATAACCTTAAAATATTTGTTGAGGCTGCAAAACAACGCACAGAGCCACTTGATCATGTTTTATTACATGGACCTCCAGGTCTAGGTAAGACTACACTTTCATTCATTATTGCAAATGAACTAGGATCAAGTATTAAAGTAACATCGGGACCTGTGCTAGATAAAGCGAGTGAGCTCGCTGGCTTACTCACAAATCTTGAACCTCACGATGTTCTTTTTATTGACGAAATCCATCGTTTGAATCCAGTGGTAGAGGAGTATTTATACTCAGCAATGGAAGATTATAGAATTGACATTATGTTGGATTCGGGTCCAAACGCAAGGTCTGTTCAAATTGAACTTAATCCATTCACACTCATTGGCGCAACCACCAGGTCTGGATTATTGACTTCACCATTGAGAGCCAGATTTGGGATCAATGCGAGGCTTGAGTATTATGATTCAAAATTGTTGACAAGCATAGTCGGTCGTTCAGCGGATATTTTGAATTCAATTATCGATGAAGAAGCTGCCTTTGAGATCGCTAGACGCAGCAGAGGCACCCCAAGAATCGCCAATAATCTTTTACGGAGAACACGAGATTTCGCACAAATCAAAGGAGACGGAGCAATCACGCTAGACATCTCCAAAATGGCATTGAAGGCATTAGATGTAGATGATCATGGATTAGATGAAATGGACAATCGAATTCTATCTACGATCATCAATAAATTTAAAGGGGGCCCAGTTGGGTTAGGCACAATAGCCACAGCTTGTAGCGAAGAATCTGAAACAATAGAAGAAGTGTACGAACCGTTTTTGATTCAAGAAGGTTATATCAAACGGACATCCAGAGGTAGAGAAGCAACCGAACTCGCGTATAAGCATCTCGGAATTTTGCCTCCCTCACAATCTGGGACTTTGTTTTAATGGTTTACAACTCCATGATTGTTTTTTATAAAATGAATTTTATGAGAACCCTAGCTATAATTTTTTCAATACTTCTGTTAGTTGGATGTGGTGATGATGATACAACTCCAGGCCCTATTACACGTGCGACTGCAGGCATTTTCACTGCAATAACTGAAGATGGGACGACATACACGGCAGGCGAATCTGTCGGTACAGCTACCTTCGAATATCAGGATGGAGTAACAACAATTCTTGTAGAACTTAGTGGCATGGATCCAAATGGCGCTCATGCTATGCATTTGCATGAAGGTACATTTACTCAACCCGGCAGGCACTGGAATCAAGGCATACTTAGCAGTTCTTTTTGTAGAGAAATGAGTCTTGGAGAAGTTTGGGCCAAGACGTTTGCTGGTGATGTTGGAAACATAGATATCGATGAAAATGGTAATGGCACCTTCACACTAAAAACTGACCTTTGGAGTATTGGCACTTTTGACGAAAAGGACATTCTTGGAACGGTTCTGTTTGTTCATCAAAATTTTGAAGATTTTGCCAATGAGTGCGACCCTAACCATGATCATAATCATGGTCATCAAAACGCTAAGATCGCTGGTGGAACCGTGATTTTGGAAGTGGAGCAACTCTAATATTGATTTAATTCCTTTCTTTGGGATGAAATGAAATCCCAAAAACAAAATCATTCATTATTGATTAAGCAGGTCGCTTCGGATCTTGGGTTTTCTTTTTGTGGCATTTCAAAAGCTGAATTTTTAGAAGAGGAAGCTCCACGTCTCGAAGAGTGGCTAAAACGTGGATACCAAGGCAAAATGGGTTACCTCGAAAACCATTTTGATAAAAGGCTAGACCCTACAAAATTGGTTCCTGGTGCTAAGTCTGTCGTTTCTCTCATATATAACTATTACCCTGAAAAAGATCACTCGCAGAGTAATCCTAAGATTGCCAAATACGCATATGGACAGGATTATCATTTTGTAGTGAAGGAAAAGCTCAAAGAATTTATGCTTCGCCTTAACAGTGAACTAGGAGAAATTGACGGACGCGTATTTGTGGATTCTGCTCCGGTTCATGAGAGAGCTTGGGCTGCAAAAAGTGGTTTAGGATGGATTGGGAAAAATTCGCTTTTATTGAATCGCGAAATGGGCAGTTTCTTTTTTCTAGCTGAATTAATAATAGACCTGGAGCTAGAATCAGATGGACCGATAAAAGATTACTGTGGCACTTGCACTGCATGTCAAGACGCATGCCCTACCGATGCAATTCCAGAACCATACATGGTGGATGGCAGTAGATGTATCTCTTATCTAACGATCGAATTGAAAGATGAAATTCCAACCGAGTTTAAAAATAAAATGGAAGGTTGGGCTTTTGGATGTGACATTTGTCAAGATGTATGTCCATGGAATCGATTCTCCAAACCACACAGTGAAGAAAAATTCAACCCTCAAGGTTGGGAAAATTTTGGTCTTCAAGACTGGGAAGAAATGACCAAAGACGTTTTTCAAAAGGTATTCAAAAAGTCAGCTGTAAAGCGAACCAAATTTGAGGGGCTTGCGAGAAACATATCCTTTATAAAGTCTGGTTCTTAACCTATTTCTTTATCCATTTTTTGAATAGCGCAGCACGTGACTGACTAACAATAAGATTGTCTTGACTCATTAGATTTAAGTCTAGTAAATACCGATGACTCTTATATGGCTTGAAGCTTTTTATGCATTTATAATTTACGATACAGCCTCTATTAATTCTAAAAAAATATTCAGAGTCTAGCTGTTTTTCTAGTGCTCCCAAAGAAGAATCATAAAGGAATTTATCACCAGAACGAGTAACTAGATAGAGTACATTCTGCTTAACGAAGTAAGCAATATCGGAGCTAGACAAGGTGAAAAAGTTAGATCCTTTCTTTACAACAAACCTGCTTTGAAAGCTTTCTGCCTTTAGTCTGTCTCTCATACGATAATACTTTTCCAAAGTCCTCGAGACCCCCTCCTGATCAAAAGGTTTAAGCAAATAACTCACCGTATTCAGATCAAAGGCTTGGAGTGAATGCTGATCATATGCAGTCACAAAAATTATAAAAGCTTCGCACCTAACCTTGTCAAAAATTTTAAAGGAATCTCCATCTGCTAATTGCACATCCAGAAAAATTAAATCAGGTTCTGATTTTGATTCAAGATACTCTACGCTCTCTCTAACACTTGATAAAACACTCAAGATTGTAATGCTAGAATCCAGAGATTTGAGGTATCCTTCAAGCTTTTTTGCAGATTGCTCTTCGTCTTCGATCAACAATACTTTCATGTCTTCAAGAATGGTATATAAATATGAAATTCTCCACCAGATATCGTTGTCCTTATTTCTTTGTCAGCTTGTATCCGATACATCTCTCTCAAAGTATCCAG
>CAZWLS010000030.1:7628-20386 GCA_964634415.1 uncultured Roseivirgaceae bacterium
TTCCTTTCGATGATGTAATACTATTTCCCTTTTTATTAAGCGTATTGGAAATCAGGATTCCATCATCTGATTTTTTGATAGTGATAAGCATTGGTCTCGATTTACTGATCTCATTGTGTTTCACAATGTTTTCAAGTAGATGCGGTAATGTCATTGGAACAAGTCTTTCCTCTTCGCCGGATTGAATTTCCGTTGAGTACATGAGTGCTTCTCCTACACGTTCCTTAAGCATTGTTAGATAATGATTAAAAACCTCAAGCTCCTCTGAAAGTAGTACTGAACTTTTTTCATGAGATTGCAAACTATGACGCATCACTTTGGATAAACTGATTACAAAACTTTCGGCGGCAGTATCCTTGGATGCAATTAGGCTATGCAGCGTATTTAAGTTATTGAATAAAAAATGAGGCTCCAGTTTATTGTATAGAACATCATATTTGAGTCGAAGCTTTTCTCTTTCAAAAGCAACATTTTTTAATTCAACATCAAGCCTTTCTTGTTGTGATTTCGTGACGAGAAACATGCTAAAAATTAGAACATACCCCACTGTAATACTTAAAAACGTTATGAATAAATGATAGAACCCTATACTATCATTTTGATTGTCGATTATTATCAATGTTTGCTTCAGAATGACATAAAGTATCATTCCAAAAATCAAGGATAGTATCCAAGCAATCAAAAAATTCAAGACAAGCGTTAAACTTTTGCCCTTCCATTGTCTATCCTGAAGCCAACAATCAACTTTTTGCGTGACGTAGAGATAGAAGTAAAATTGAATTATTGCCTTTGATAAAGCCAACCAAGAAAAATTCTCTGGCGAATTGAAATTGGTACTTATAACATAGATTCCATACAGTACCGAAGCCAAAAGAGGCGGATACCAAATATGCGATTGATTTATAATGTGTTTTCTACCCATCACATCCATAATAAGGAATCAATTTGACGCTATTCAAGCCAACAAAATAAGCATCTAAAATAGATTTTTATGAACCATGAAAATTTCATACTGAATCATGAGTTCTGATTACTAGATAATGATAATTGCTAGCTGTCGTTGAGCGAAATGCGCCGCAAAAGAGCTTCAATTTAACCTCGGCTACGTGCCACTAATCTCTTCCAGATTAATATTGAAGCTTCAATAGCAATTCAAAAATGAAATCAATCTTATTCTATTTAGTTATACTTTTTTCTTTTCTAAGTGGGCTTATTGCTCAAGATGATAGGCAAGCACTTTTTCCAATATCGAATGATGGCAGAACCTTCACCGGAGAAGGAATAAATTGGATTTTTGATAGAGCTGACTCCGTGAAATTTATCATGTTTGGCGAACAACATGGTGTTGAGGGCATAGCTCAATTCGTCACATTCACTTACAAAAATCTTCAAGAAAGAGATTTCAACTTTTTGGTACTGGAAACAGATGGTTGGACAACCCAAAGAAGCGCAGATATTGGTGTCATTCCATTCACGAGGAAAAACCCTCATTCGATAGCATTTGATTCTGATGGAGATCTTGAATTGATGCAGGCAGCAATAGATAGCAATCCAGATATCACAACACCTGTATGGGGAGTCGATCAAATGCAAACAGCAATTCATCCATATTTCAGGTTAACAGAAATAGCCAATTCAGCTAAACAGAAAAGACTCGCAAGGGGTGCGTTTTTAAAAGCATCTCTAAAAATGGGACGATATACAAGAGAGGACCATTTAAAAGACATTGAAATATTAGAAAAGGTATTTTCAAATATCTCTAGTGAAGAGAAAAGTCAGATTTTCAGAGAACTCAGACTCACTATCGAGATCTTTTCAAAATGGATGAATCCCGCAACACGACAAGAATCAGTATCTATTAGAGAGCAATTAATGGGTCAAAACTTTGACCGTTATCTCGATAAATACCCCGACGCAAAGGCAATTTTCAAGATGGGAGGTGCGCATACATTGTATGGAATAGGCCCTAACAACGTTCCTACATTTGGAGAACACGTCTCCAACTCGACCAATAATTCCACATTATCAATAGCCATATACCGATACAATGAAGAGAGAAGTTTGGTCTCTGAATCTGATTTTAGAGGCAGTAATATGCTTCTACTTGATACACGTGCTGCCGTTAATTTATATCCTGAAGATTCTGCTAGGCTTGTACAAAATGACGCGATCATTTATCTAAGAGATGCTGCGAATGCTAGTAAAAGTATCAATTGGCCATTCGAAATGGCATTTAAAAACAATCTAATAGCCAGAATAATACCTCTTGGAATTGGGCTCATCATATGTCTAGTTATGTTGCTAACATCCTTAGTTTTAGTATTGGTAAACAAAAAGTACAGAAATAGAAGAATGGTCACTGGAGGACTGGGATCATTAATGCTTCTTTCTTGTGTAGGATATCAAATCATTCAGATATTGAAATTTCCAACCTACAGTGCTACAATCGATGAGGGAGTCTTCCCTATTTTAATCTATATCTTATTTGGCACTCTTTCTATTGTCTATTGCTTTTTCAGTTTTCAGTTAATTCGAAATAAATCAAAATCAACCGTAGGCAAAATTGGTTATGCGATCTTCGCTATTGGCTATTGCCTCAGCAGCTATCTAATATATTACTGGAATCTCGTAGGGATGTTAGATTAACTTATGCCATTGCATTGAGGTAATCTCTAGGGTTGGTAGCAAAAGATTTTTTGAAAAACTTATAAAATGTTGTTTTTGATTTGAAGCCTGATTGTCTTGCAATCGCTTCCATTGTTAAGGTATTCGCAGCGCCATCGTCCAACAGCTTTTTAGATTCATCTACCCGTAGTTGATTTATAAGTAAATAGAAAGTAGTATCCAGCTCATCGTTTAAGATTGCCGAAACTTTTTCTTCCGTGATTTCCAATTTCAATGCCAGGTCTCTTCTACTCAATTCCGGATTCAGATACATTTTATTAGCCTTCAATATTGAGACCAACTTTTCAGATTGATTACCCTCCTTGTTTTGAGTTGCTAATCGCGAGCTATACTTACCTGGTGCGACAAGGTTTCGATATCCCAGAAAGAAGAAACATGCCAAGTCCATCGCCCAAAAAACAAATTGAAGTTTAAACGAAAGCAGAGATGGTTTGAAAAAATCAACGGTATACAATCCCATCCATCGTAGGAGCACAAACAATAGATAAAAAAATGCAAACTTGTAAAATGTGTAGGTCAGGTTTTTCTTCAGCTCAGATCTTTGAACTAACCGATACATATTTACCAGGCATATTGTGGCGAAGATGATTCCTACACCTTCGTAAATAAAAAACTCTGTGCGGTCATCCAGTGGGAAATAGTATCCTCTCCCTTCAACTACTGCTTTCAGCCACTTGACCAATTGATAGATGGTATCTAATATTCCTGGCAAAAAGTAGATTCGATCTTTTGTCGTAAATCGTTCTGGCGCATGCGTGATGGACTGCGTAAAAAAGTACGCCAAAGCAGATAGAAAGTATAAAGAAGGAACCCAAAATGGAGGAACCTGATAATGATAAGCAATGGAAGCGAAAATGGTCCAGTTAGCCACATACATGGTATACCCCAGAATAAAGAATCCAAGAAAAATAGTTGGTCTTTTAAATCTTCTTGGCAGGGATGCTAACGAAGCCAATAGAATGATTCCATTGATCACTCCAAGAAAAATAACGAGCTGATAAGCGTTAAACTGCTGCATATTTAGTTGTTCACCTAAATGGTGGCGAACAAAATAAGCACTTATTCATCAAAGTATCTATGCACATTTGCTTCATCACAATTGAAACAAACAGCATGAAATTAATTAAGTCTTTTTTCACAATCTTATTAGCTGTTAGCATGGTAAATGCACAGCAGCCGCTTACCTCTGACCTTCTAGAAAAGTCAGCCATTAGATTTTCTCTTAACTCCGAAGGCCAGCTCGAAGGTGAAGCCCGCGAGCAATGGCTTCAGTGGATTGGAGACAATCAATATGTAGGAATGGCCGAAGTTCACAACTCTGCCCAACTAAGCCTTTTCACAAAAGCCCTTCTGAACACCCTTGACGAAAAAGGCTTCGAACATTTTGTAATGGAAATGGGACCAAATACAGCTGCAATTCTACAAGAGACAACAGCCAACTTTGAGCAAGCACCTGCCAATATCAAAAAACTAAATCAAGCGTACGGAAAGAAGTCATCTTACAGAACACCACTTGTCTTCGCTAATAAAATTGAAGACGCGGTATTCTTGCAAGAGGCAGCTAAGCTTGGGTTCACACTGTGGGGAATTGACCAAGAGTACGATGGCTCATACACCATGTTACTTGATGACATTTATAAGCGGTCTTCAAATAGAGACGGATCATTTACTTCAGCTTATGAAAAAGCCAGATCTACATTTAACAAAGTCCTGTATAAAAAGAAATACTGCGAGTATTTATCCAACAAAGAGATCAACAATTTCTTTTCGATGATCGAAGATGAGGATTTAATTAAAGTTATAGAGGATATCCGAATGAGCTGGGACATCTATTGCAAACACACACAAGGTGGAAGTAATCAACTGAGAGCTAATTATATGAAAAAGAACTTTGACTCCTATACTTCTAAGCACGGAAAAGATGCGAAAGTATTTCTGAAAATGGGTAATGTGCATATGACACACGGGACTTCACCTTTCGGAGTAAATGATATGGGTAAGCACATCACAGAAATCTCAAAGAAAGAAGACAAAGGATTTCTAATAATGAGAGAACTGATTTCTTACCGTAATGGAAAAAGTAACATTGGCAAATCAGGATGGAAATCAGTCACTATGCTATTGGAATTGGGCAGAAAAGATCAGTGGACAGTTGTCGATTTACGACCGTTCAGAGATAAGGTAGCAAGTGGTGAATTAACCACGAATAATAGATACTCCTTCGAACTTAATAGCTACGACTTATTGATTATTCCTCCAGATGATCAGTACCCAAAAGTCAACTATTAGCAGTTTGTTCAATCAATAATCTATCTTTCACTTTATTAAGACGATCGCGACTCATAACGAACTCTCGATCGTCTTCTTTCATCCTCAAAATGTATTTATCATTTTCCCAAAATGAGTAATTGAGTACAAAATTGAGATTTACGATTGACCCTCTATTTATTCTAATAAAGCTGTCAGGGTCAAGCTTTTCTTCAAGCTCAGTAATATTTTCTTTCAATCGATATTTTTCATTCTCAGCATAGGCAAACGTTTTTCGATCTTCCCTTTCCACCCATTGTACTTTATCTGTATCTAAAAACAATTCTCCAAATTCATCCGAAGCCCAAAGTCGACTTTTAACTCTAACCTTTTTTGCCTCCCGTAAATCAATTTTGGTTTCACCCAGCTGCAAATTGTACTGATAAATCAAATTGGTATTAATGATGAGATATCCAATCAAAAAGACAGGAGCCAAATAATTAAAATAAAGTGTGGTGCTATAGAAATACTCACTGAAATAGATGTTCCAGTCTAAGTCAGGTACCGAATGATACAAAAATCTTATAGTGAGTGTAAAGGGAGCAAATACAAAAAACGCAATAAGAAGTATAGGCAAAAATTTGAGTTCGTAAAGTAAAATATCCCTTACCGTAAGTCTTAAACTTGTCAGTTGCAGCTTGGTACCATAAATGCGTATGAGCTGAAATATTATTGCGACAGTTACGCACTCAATCAAGAACTGATCAATGAAAATAAATCGGAGTGTATTGGTAAGAGAAAAATCATCGCTTCCCACCCAATCCAAATTCTCAGGATGCAAATAGATGATTGCTTGATAAAACAATTCAATCGCCAGTGTTATACCAACGATTGGTTTCCATCTCTTCAACAAGTCATAATTCAGTGACAACCACATTTTCAGATCAGATTTCAGACATCAATATCGGATTTCAGACATTGATGTAGACTAATACGAATTCAAAATAACCAGATTTCAGACATTCAAACCAAGAGTCGGGACACGATTATCAAAAATTATTCTCTCCATGAATGTGCTTTGAAGAAAAAACAAAACGCAATCATGAAAACGATTATCACATTTTACCTATTAGCATTGAGTACTATTTGCATAGCTCAACAGAAGCTTGACATTACCATCATTGGTACTGCACACTATTTTCAAGACGAGTATCAACCACTACAGAATTTTAAAAAAGTAGAGGATTTTATTGTAGACCTCAATCCGGAGATCATTTGTATAGAAGCCATTCCTGTAGATGATACTTTAAGCCTGCAGGAGATATGGCCCAATACAATTAAGCGTGCCGATCGTCTAAGAGATTCATTGATTCAACAAGGCGCATATGCTTCCAACTTTGAAGTACTAAAATCGGATACTGAAAATGAATTTTGGAATACCTATCAAGGTAAAGACCTTCTATTAAAAGGAGCTAATCACTACGCTTCTTATGATCTATGGAATGCTTACTATCAATGGTTTCAAGTTGAACAAGCAGGTGACTCACTCTATTACTTTTCAAGGTTTCAACGAAAGTTGAAAAACTCGGAATATGGACTCATGATCTATCCGGCTGCTCAAAGACTGGGTGTCAAGCAATTTTATGGCATTGATTATCGAGATGGAGAAGCTGAATTTCTAGCCAACAATAAAAGCGTGTTAAAAAAGCTTCTCTTTAAACTAAAGTGGAAGCCACTCAAAATCTATCTCAAAACACAGAAAAAGTATCGAAAGGCTGAAGAGGAGGGCAAGCTACTTGAGTTTATCAATGGACCAGAATTTCAGAATTCATTCTCAACGCTAATCGACGAAATCCCAAGAAGACTACCAAAGTCTGCAGAAGCCAAACAAGTCAAAGCATATTGGCTGAAAAGAAATAAAATCATGGCAGCTAGAACAATTCAAGTTGCTGAAGAGCAAGGAGCTCAAAAAATCTTACTCACGGTAGGCAGTGCACATGTGACACACCTTCAAAGATTCCTGGAAGCAGAAGGCCATACGGTGACTACCTACGGACAAATTATCAACACGATAAACGACTAATATCATGGAAGAAATAATGCAATCAAACTCATTCTTTATTATACCACTAACGGTAGCATATCTAAGCATTTGTGGCAGTTGGTTCTTATTGAATCGATACAATTATTCATGGAATATCGAACCAATAAGATCTTCAAAAAAACCTTGGTTAGATCTTGGCTTAGGATTGCTAGCTGCAGTAATGATTTTACTAATTGGGCAAGTTTATTCCGCAGGATATCTAATACCGAATTCAAAAAATGAAATACTGAGGTATCTCACGTGGCCATTAAATAATATTATCATCTTTTCGCCGATCGCCATCACCTTAATTATAAGAGCTCACTCATCAAACACCGTTTTCTTGAGCACTAAGCAATTAGGATATAAACTACTTTTTGGATTGATATCATCATTGGTTGGTGTTTTCATATTCCTTGTGTTAAGGGGTGAATTGAATAGAATGAATGAGATTATGACTCATGCAATAGATCCTAGCACTCTTACAAACTTCCCTGCAATCTTTTTCGAAAATGTGGCAGTCGCATTTCTCTTTGTGAGACTTAAATGGGTAGCAGGCATAAAATGGGCAATCGCAATTCCTGCAATTTTATTCGCATTTGCTCATGTTCCAGGATCTATAGCTGAAGGTGATCCGATAGGTCATATTGTTACCTTCTTCATACTGACGGGAAGTCTAACAACTGTCATCTTATATACAGCATATCGGAGCAGAGATATCTTCTGGCTAGGTATCGTCCACTATTTAATGGACGTTGCAATCAAAGCATTTTAATTATTGCTTTCAGGTAAATGTGAATGAAGGAAAGGATGGCTCCTTTCCTTCATATTTATCTTAAAGGCTTCTTTAACAAGTTGAGATAATTTTCATAGTTCCAAGCGAGCAAAAAGCAGTTAGCCAACACCATCATTGAAGTAATAATTGGAGTGCCTTTCATGTTTAAAGCAATGCTTACCAAGAAGATGTTCATTGTCACTGGCATCATCAACAAACTCGATACGATAACAAACCGATTGATGAATATCAGAATACCCAACAGTATCTGAAAGTAGCCAATGAAGTTCCAATAAAATCCCGTTTGATGCATGGCATCAAAGTAATATCCAACTGGATCTGAAGTAGGCAGAATCGTAAACTTCACACCTGGAAGTTTTCTAGTGCCCGAAATAATAAAAGTTAAACCCATTCCGATTCTAACGCCCCAATAGAAAAGTTTAAATAAAGTCTTCTCTCGTAATTGCTTTATGGTAATCATAGTGATAGGTTTTTTGAATGACGAATTAGACTATCAAAAGGTAACAAAACGAAAAAAATGTGCCGAATTCAGACTTCATTTTAAAAAATCACCCTTTCGGATGAGCCTATTTCTTCTCTATTCAACGATAATTGAAACCTCATAAAAATATATAATATGGATTTAGGACAGTTCTCAATAAGTCTTCCGGTAAAGGACATGGAAGCAAGTTTAGATTTTTATCAAAAGCTCGGATTTGAAGTAATCGATGGCGGTCATATGAATACAGGTTTTCCTGATTCCGAAAGCACCAGCTGGAGGATACTCAAATCAGGCAATACCGTGGTAGGCTTATTTCATGGGATGTTTGAAAACACAATCATGACATTTAATCCAAAAGATGTTCGTGCTGTCCAGACAGAGCTCAAAAAGCACAATGTGCCATTAATCAAAGAAGCTGATGAAAGTACAACAGGTCCAGAACATATACTCCTGTCAGATCCTGACGGAAATCAAATCATGATGGATCAGCACTAAGCAAAAGAATAATCATCTACCCTCCTATCACCAATGAAGGTCTAGGAGGGTGATATCGTCGAGAAATTTGACTTGCTTAATGATCGCTGGCTTCTCCAGCTCCACGAGGGTATCGGATACTTTCTACCATCTCCTGAACCTCCTCGGGTGTTTCGGCCGTAGCTCTGGATACGATCAAGCTCACTGCTACATTTACAATCATTGCAATTGTCCCAAAGCCTTCAGGTGAGATGCCAAACCACCAATCATCTGGAGTACCTCCTCCAAAGCCCTGCAGCTTATATTTTATCATGTAGAAAAGCATAAGCAAAATCCCAACCACCATACCACTAATTGCTCCTTCCTTATTCATGCGCTTATCAAAAATGCCTAAAATAATAGCAGGAAAAAATGATGCTGCAGCAAGTCCAAAAGCAAGCGCTACTGTCGCAGCGACAAACCCGGGCGGGTTAATTCCAAAATAGCCTGCCACAACGACAGCTACTGCCGCTCCTATTCTTGCCCACAACAATTCTTGACTCTCTGAAATATCTGGTTTTATCTGCTTCTTTATTAAATCATGAGATACGCTTGTTGAAATTACCAACAAAAGGCCCGCAGCGGTTGAAAGAGCAGCTGCTAAACCACCAGCCGCTACTAAGGCAATTACCCAATTTGGCAAGTCTGCGATTTCGGGATTTGCAAGTACCATGATGTCTCTATCAATGGTCAACTCGTTCGTTTCATCATCACCTACGTATTGAATACATCCATCTCCATTCTTATCCTCAAACGCGATCAGGCCAGTCTTTTCCCAATTGCTAAACCATGAAGGCATATCATCATATGCTTGTCCTGAAACTGTGTTGATCAAGTTAGTTCTTGCAAATGCTCCAATAGCCGGAGCTGTTGTATAAAGGATGGCAATAAATACCAGTGCATATCCTGCAGAAAGGCGAGCATCTTTCACTTTCGGTACAGTAAAAAATCTCACGATCACATGTGGTAATCCTGCTGTACCTACCATCAAAGCCAGGGTAATCGCAAAAACATCTATCATCGATTTAGAGCCACTTGTATACTCTGCAAAGCCTAGCTCTACATGCAATTGATCCAGTTTATCCAATAAATAGGTCCCATCCTCGAGAGATCCTCCGAATCCTATTTGAGGCAAAATATTACCCGTCATTTGAAATGAAATGAAGAATGCCGGAACCATGAAAGCAAATATCAAGACACAATACTGGGCTACCTGCGTGTAGGTTATACCTTTCATGCCCCCCAATACAGCGTAAAAGAATACCAGAGCCATTCCGATATAAACTCCAGTATTGATAGGTACTTCAAGAAATCTGCTGAAGACTACTCCAACACCTCGCATTTGACCTGCCACATAGGTAAATGATACGATTATTGCGCAGATGACTGCAACTGTTCGGGCAACATTTGAGTAGTACCTGTCACCTATAAAATCAGGGACTGTGAATTTGCCAAATTTCCTCAAATATGGAGCCAGAAGAAGTGCTAGTAGCACATATCCTCCAGTCCATCCCATCAAATAAACTGCCCCGTCGTATCCCGCAAATGATATTATGCCCGCCATAGAAATGAAAGAAGCAGCAGACATCCAATCAGCAGCCGTCGCCATCCCATTAGCTAATGGAGGCACGCCACCACCAGCAACATAAAACTCTTTGGTTGATCCTGCTCTTGACCAGATTGCAATGCCTATGTATAGAGCAAACGTTACCCCTACAAGTATGAAAGTCCAGGTTTGTACATCCATTGTTAATTTCTTTCAGAGTTATTTTTCGTCTACATCAAATTCTTTGTCGAGCTTATTCATCAGCCTTACGTACACGAATATGAGGATCACGAATGTGTAAATTGATCCTTGCTGAGCAAACCAAAAGCCTAGTTTAAATCCACCTAACCTTATCGAGTTGAGAGGTTCGACCAACAGTATGCCGAACAAATAAGAAACTAAAAACCATATGGATAGAAGAATGGCGAGGTAGCCAAGGTTCTTCTTCCAGTATTGCTTCATACGGTCGGACATAATTTCGACAGTTTATTGTTAATGAATGTATTGGAGCTTGCATCCAAATTACCTGTATCTCACCTTAATGGTCAACACCAAACCTAAAAATTAGCAATACTATAATTAGCCTCAAAAAAGGAGGCTAGTAAAAAAGAAGATACGGCACTGTTACCGCACCAATCGAGTGTTTGGATATGCCGCATGCCATCCAAACCAAAATGCCCGATGATATGGTAATCGATTCAAAACCTGAGACTTGTCGTCGCGTTCGAGTCTATCTTCATAGAGCCTCCATTTTTTGCCCTGCTCATCTATTACAGAAACTTCCTGATCAAAGGATTCAAACATCAATCCTTGCGACTTATAAACCCTATTAGCACCTGATTCATCAGTCAGAACGACAAATTCTATTGCCCCGATTTTATCATGATATACCGGATTTTTCTTTAAAAACTTAGCTGAGATTGCCAACTGCTCTTTAGGATATTCTGGAAATCTTAATGCCAAAACTTCCTGTTTATTTTTTAGTCTTCTATCATCAAAGGGCACATTAAACATCAGTTCATCTGTACCGAAGTACTCTTGATAGGCAACCCCTTCATCATAGTTTCTCTTGTGGCCGGTGTTGAGAGATAATACAGAAGTATTTGGATGCCTCTTCTTCCACTCACCCCATGTAGTGGTCACTACACTCATATGTTCAAATTGAATACCTTGGTTTTTCAACGGGCCAATAACAGGTTTTCCCCAGACTGTATTCCAAAGGGATTGTGTAGCCTTATCATACATCAACTTATTTGAGCGATATAAAAAACCACTTGTGCCCATTTCATAGTTTTTACCTTCAAACTGAGTTTTGTATAAGATCACCGTACCACAAAGCGTACAATAAACACCACATACTGGAATACCTCCTACTTCGTCAACGAACATTTCGTGCCAAGCAAGAATCCGTTTTGGATAGGCTCGAAAATCACCATTTACTTCAATGCCGAATACAATGTTATCATCTTCAAGGTATGTTGCATCTTGAGCGGAAATCATCTCGGGGCTTCTAAGTGGTGGAATTCCATCTTGAATCACCCCTCCCCATCTCACCTCATCAAGACGGATATTATTTTCATACCTGCCCTTAAAATAAGTCTCAAATCTGGGATCAATAAATCGGTAAAGACTCGCTTTGAAATCTGCGTATTTATCCAACGTATTTTCTTCTTTATCCCACAGCCATCGGTACCATTTGTCAAAATCGTAACCAAATTCAACTTTTTCATTACTCCTTAAAATATCTAGTAGTTGCTGGTCTACTAATGGATTTCTACTTAGGTACATAACCTCTATAGCCATACTAGCATATTCACTCCGCCAATTGTCTTCTATGTAATCCAATGCCAGCTGTGTCTCATAATGACTCTTGCCAAAGAGATTGACAAACTGATCAATTGCTTTATCATCATCCTTTTGGGCATAGCTTATGCAACACAATAGAAGCGCAAATACAAAAACACTGGATCGAATCATGATAGCTAATGAACGATTGATTGAGATTCTGTATTCAGACTTTTAAGAATTAAAGCTGTATTTGTCGTTAAGACACCCTATCCAATGTAGATTTGAGATATGAAAAAAGCAGCTTATGACATCATTATGGGAATTCTCCCAGTAATGATAGGCGTATACCTTGGTATTTATTTCAACAACAGAAATGAAGAGCAGCAACAAGACGAATTGAAGAATCAAATCTTCAAAAACCTGCTAGCAGAAAGTCAATCCAACTTGGAGATTCTCAAAGACTCTCAGGCTTACTTCGAAATGCTGAGAGATAGCTCAAATGCCTATTTGGTATCAAAACGTCCATACAAACAATTCTCTTTTTGGAAGGGTTTAAATCCTCCTGAACTTTCAGTTACAGCGTTCAAAACTGCTGAAGTAACCAATATTCTTCCGGACC
>CAZWLS010000031.1:0-20097 GCA_964634415.1 uncultured Roseivirgaceae bacterium
TCATGCGATGAAAAAAATTCTAGAGGCAGCTGGGACCTATATATATCTAAGAAATCATGAAACTCATGGTCTAAGCTGCCTATAGAATTTCGTCCATCGCATGAGGTGAAGATCATGGTTCTGCCATCTGCCGCAACCGAACAGGCACCTTCATTTAATGAGGAGTTGATCCTTGATGAAACAGATTCAGCCTCTGTCCACTGTCCATCCTTGAAGTAACTAACAACAATATCCTCATCGCTTTGTACAAAGTCGCGTTTTGTAAAATACATGCTTGAATTATCAATAGTAACAGATGGTAGGTACTGCAATTTGAATCTATTTATCTGTTCGGGTAAATAGGATATCACCAAACTATCATTAGAAGCGGATAATTGACTTCTTGAAAATCTAAGGCTCTCATTTAATAAGTTAATTTCTGGGCTAGACGCTCTCTCAGGTACTTTCGCAAGAAATTGATCTAAATAGAATTGCGCATTTTCATAATGCCCTCTATCGAACGCCATTGAAGAAAGTCTTTCAAGAACTGATGCAATCGGATCTGGTGCGGTCTTAACATAAGAGGAAAACTTAGAATAGACTGAATCTAGCTGTCCCATAGCGTTGTACATACTACCCATACGGATATATGCCTCAAAAAAATTTAAATCTTCCTTTACCGCTTGTTCTAAAAATGAAATAGCAGTTGCAAAGTCCCTCTCCCTGTACTTTTTATCAGCCTTTTCATACAATTTTCTGGCTTTTTTACTGTCTGTAGAGAGTGTTCCTTGTCCAAACAGGCATCCAGAAATTATCAGTAACAGCGCAACAAAAAAGATCCTTTTTAAGGAATGTCCATGTACTTGTGTGTTTGTAAGGATATTTTCCATCTTGGGTTCTGCTTGACAAAATCAACGACCAAAGGTGTCATTTCTTTTTCTTTTGACCATTCAGGTTGCAAAAACAACTGAGCGTTAGCATTCATCTGACCTCCGTGTTGACTAGCCCATTTGAAGTCACTTTTATTATAAGCTATGATCTTAAGTTCATCAGAATTGATATAAAACTCTTCCAAAGGAGCTTTGAATTTTTTTGGGGAAAAGCAAATCCAGTCCCAGGAACCAGATAAAGGATAAGCTCCGGATGTCTCAATATTGGTTTTTAAGCCTTCCGATTTCAGTTTATAGGTAAGTTGTGACAGATCATACATCAATGGCTCACCTCCAGTTACAACAACTAATTCCGCATTTGAATCTTTTGCTTCCTTCACAATATCTTCAATGCTAAGCCATCCAAATTGAGAAGCGTCCCATGATTCTTTAACATCGCACCATGTGCATCCTACATCACAACCACCCAATCGAATAAAATAAGCTGGAGTGCCCGAATGAAAACCTTCACCTTGAATAGTGTAAAAAGATTCCATCACCGGCAAAAACGCTGGATCAGTGATTGAGCTCATATGCTTTAAGGGTGTTCATCAATAATGACGCAATGGTCATTGGTCCTACTCCACCAGGCACTGGAGTTATATAGCTTGCAATTGGCGCAACTTCATCATAAACCACGTCCCCTGATAACCTAAACCCAGATTTTCTTGACGCATCCTCAACCCTGGTTGTTCCTACATCGATTACTACGGCGCCTTCTTTTACCATGTCTTTTGTTATCAAACCAGGCTTTCCAACAGCTACAATTAGTATATCAGCTTCTTTGGTATGAGATTTTAGATCGACTGTGGCCTTATGACATACTGTTACTGTTGCTTCGCCTTCCTGCAACATCAATAAGCTTAATGGGGCTCCTGCAATTCTACTAGCCCCAACAACGACACAATTTTTACCTGTGGTAGAGATGTCATAACGTCTTATCAATTCCATTACGCCGTATGGAGTAGCAGGAAGAAGTAATTGATGATCAGAAACAATACTGCCGAAATTTTGATTGGTAAACCCATCAACATCTTTCAGAGGAGATATACATTCTGTAATGCGATCAACAGAAATATGATCTGGCAATGGAATTTGCACGATGAATCCATCTATATCCGAATCATCATTCAGCTGCTCAATGTGCTTGATCAACTTTTCCTCAGAAATCGTACTCGCAAAGTGCATTAAGGTAAAATCAAATCCTACGGCCTTGCACGCATTGATCTTTCCATTTACGTAAGTATGACTTGCTCCATCGTCACCGACAATAATAATAGCAAGGTGAGGAGCGCGACTGCCGTCAGCTTTGATTTTCTCAACCTTCTCAGCTATTTCATTCTTAATGTCTTTTGAGACCTTACGTCCGTCAATTATTGTAGGCATTTTACTTCTGTTTATTAGTCAAGTTTTAGAACGGCCATGAATGCTTCCTGCGGAATTTCAACATTACCCACTTGGCGCATTCTCTTCTTACCTTTCTTCTGTTTTTCAAGCAATTTTCGCTTTCTCGAAATATCGCCACCGTAACATTTTGCAAGCACATTTTTTCGCATTGCTTTCACGGATTCACGTGCAATTATTTTAGTACCTATGGCGGCTTGAACAGCTATCTCAAACATTTGTCTTGGAATTAACTCTTTCAGTTTTTCGCAAAGACGTTTTCCCCATTCGTATGCTTTATCCTTATGAACAATGGCAGATAGTGCATCTACTTTGTCACCATTTAGCATGATATCCAACTTCACCATGTCTGATCTTTTATACCCAATTAGCTCATAGTCTAACGAAGCATACCCCCTTGAAATCGTCTTTAATTTATCGAAGAAATCAAATACAATTTCTGCAAGTGGAATCTCAAAAGTAAGCTCTACGCGATCTGAAGTGAGATAAACCTGATTTTTGATCTCACCTCTCTTATCCATACAAAGGGCTATAATGGGCCCAATGAATTCAGATTTTGAAATTATTTGAGCTCTGATAAATGGCTCTTCTATATGACTTATAAGATTAGATTCTGGCAGCTCAGATGGAGCACTTACTTTCAGGATATTACCATCATTTTCAATGGCATGAAAACGTACTGAAGGGACCGTTGTAATCACGGTCATATCGAACTCTCTTTCGAGTCTTTCTTGTACAATTTCCATGTGCAACATTCCCAAAAATCCGCATCTAAAACCAAAGCCTAAAGCAGCTGAAGTCTCGGGCTCCCAAATCAAAGAAGCATCGTTTAATTGAAGCTTCTCCATGGAAGCTCTAAGTTCTTCGAATTCGCTTGTTTCTACCGGATAAATTCCTGCAAAAACCATTGGCTTTACATCTTCAAAACCTTTGACTTGGAGCTGAGTTGGGCGGTCCACATGTGTAATAGTATCTCCAACTTTTACTTCTTTGGCAACTTTGATTCCTGAGATCAAATAGCCTACGTTTCCAGCTGAAATTGTCTTTTTCGGCTCATGATCTAAGCGCAAAACACCTATCTCATCTGCCTCATATGTTTTTCCCGTGTTGACAAATTTTACTTTATCTCCCTTATTGAATGAGCCATTAAAAACCCTGAAAAACACCTCTATTCCTCTGTAAGGATTGAAGACAGAATCAAAAATCATAGCCTGCAAAGGCTCATTTGGATCACCTTTCGGGGATGGAACTCGATCAACAATTGCTTCAAGGATATCTGTGACTCCAATACCCTCTTTCGCACTTGCATGTATGATTGATTCTTTTTCACACCCAATGAGATCGATAATTTGGTCTGACACTTCCTCTGGCATTGCGCCAGGCAAATCAATTTTGTTAAGAACCGGAATAATCTCCAAGTCATGCTCAAGCGCCAGGTATAAATTAGAAATTGTCTGAGCTTCAATACCTTGGGCTGCATCTACTACTAATAAAGCACCTTCACAGGCAGCAATTGACCTGGACACTTCATATGAAAAATCCACGTGTCCTGGGGTATCTATTAAGTTCAGAATATACTTCTCACCATTTAGCTCATAATCCATCTGAATGGCATGACTTTTAATCGTAATTCCTCTCTCACGTTCCAAGTCCATGTTATCCAAAAGCTGAGCCTGCATATCTCGCTCTGCTACAGTCTGAGTAAACTCTAAAAGTCTATCAGCCAAGGTGCTCTTACCATGATCGATATGAGCGATAATGCAGAAATTTCGAATATTATCCATATAAAAAAGTCATTGGATTAGCGTCTAACACCCCAACCCCTTGAAAATTAGGCGCAAAGGTAGCAATCCTTTCACCTATTCAATCAAAAAAACTATTGTTTGTTTTTAGTGTCAATCAAAATGGTAACTGGACCATCATTGATTAGAGAGACTTGCATATCTGCACCAAATTCACCAGTCATTACTTTGCTATCTATATGACTATCAAATTCTGCTATAAATTCCTCGTAAAGTGGTATTGCCACTTCAGGTTTGGCTGCTTGTATGTATGAAGGACGATTACCCTTTTTCGTACTTGCATGGAGTGTAAATTGACTTACTATTAAAGCTTCACCTCCTACTTCCACTAAACTTCGATTCATAATTCCATCATCATCTGGAAAAATCCGCATATTGCAAATTTTGCGACAGAGCCATTCAATGTCCTCCTTACTATCGGAATCTTCAATTCCAAGCAAAACAAGTACTCCAGTTGCTATTTCTGATACTAATTTTCCCTCAATACTAACCGAGGCTTGGCGAACTCTTTGTACAACTGCTCTCATTCAGAATATGCGATTTCTACCATTTTGGCTGGTCTGTATCTTTTGAATTCAATTTTATTTTGGTGAGCAACTTCTATCATCGCCTTAGCTACCTCCACATCTCTTATAGCCCCTACTTGCTTTTTAGATGCAATCATAAAGAAAGAAGCAATCGCACTCAAAAACTTAGCAACCTCCTCCAAGAAACGATATTCTTTTCTTTTTCCTAGCAGTAACGACGGCTGAAAAATTTTCAATGCTTCAATATTTAACGCCTGAAGTTGATCTTCAAGCTGGCCTTTAGCCATGTTGTAAAACAAAGGAGAAGAGCTATTGGCTCCTACGGCAGTAACCACCAATAATTGCTTAAAATCAGGCTGAGCCATAGCTATTTTCGCAAAAGCTATTGGATATTCAATATCCACTTTAAGAAATGCTTCCTTTGAGCCTGCCATTTTACGTGTAGTTCCTAAAGTGCAGTAAAAATCATCCCCATTGAAACTAGAGGCATGATTTTCCAAATTATCGAAGTCCTCAACAAGAACCTCAATCACCTTCGGGTCTTTAATTTCATGTGATCTACGTGACACCAAAGTGATTGAATCATACCTATCATCTTTAACCATCAGTCTCACTAGTTGGTATCCAACTAAACCTGTAGCTCCAATAATTACGGCTTTTCTATTAGGCATTTTCTTGGACTTGGAAATTAATCAGTCGGATTGGCTTGATTTCTTTCCCATTTCTGGAAATGAACGATATCCTTATTTAGTTTTTTCGTAATCAAATACACTACAGAAGCATCATCGGCAAAGCCTAAAGCAGGGATAAAATCAGGAATGAGATCTGTTGGAGTAACAAAATATAGTAGCGCAAAAACAATTAATAGGATACTCGAAACGGGAAATGCACGATAAGCACCAGAAATATGAGATTGAGCCATTTTAATTAAAATTTGAAGCTTTGATTTCAAATCTTTAAGCTCTTCTGAATTTTCTGCAACACGTTTAATTTTTTTCCCAGCTGCAGTCAGCGTAGTTCTAATTTGATCGCTATTTGAGGCAGTTTCCTTAGCCTTTTCCCATATTTTTTTTGTCTTATCCATTCATTAAAAAACGTCCTGAATCTCTTCTTTAATATATTTTATTGCCTGCTTAGGGGTATCCATTTCCTCACCTGCAGAATTCTCAATAATAGCACGTGCTAGGTCGAATCCTTTAGCATCTTTATCTAGTGCATTTGTAGATGAATTTATGATAGATATTGTTTGCTCAACGGCTGTGGTAACATATGTCCATGCACTATCTGACATGTAAACCTGCTGAGACAAATTATGGTTGAATTCATTTCGAATCTCGTGTATTAAAATTTGTTGAAATTCTTCCGCGGTATAGTCGGGGCTACTAAGTCTTGAAATTAAGTTTGATGGGGTTATACGTTCTAGTAGTAGAATAACACGCTCATATGCCTGAAGGCGGATAGGCACTACAATTTCCTGATTTTTTTGCCTCACACTAAATGCGATTTCATCTAGCTGTTTCTGCAAAAAGGATCTCACTAACAGATAGGCAAGATAAAGCACCAGACCAGCTGGAATTGTAATTTTTAGAAGGTCGTAAACCATTTCCATGTACGAGAATGTTTATGTTGTTAATCGTCAAAAATAACTCGAAAAATTCGGGAATTATTGAATGTGAATTAGTATTACTTTGTTGAAACGAAGATTGAAATTAAAAGATTGCGCTTTCATCGATAGGTTTGTACAATGAAGAGCGAAAAGTAGCATGGATATACCAGTTGAGATTACAGACAGAGCATTAAGTGAAGTAAAGAATATTCTGAAAAACAAAGGGATACCTGAAGGCTATGGATTGCGTATCGCTACGAAAGGAATGGGCTGTGGTGTGGGGTTCAAACTCGGCTTTGATAAGAAAAAAGAAACCGACGAAGAGTACTTTGTTGATGGCGTACAAGTCTTAGTTCAAAAGCGAGAGATGATGTTTTTAGTCGGTAAGAAAATCGAATTCTATGATGAATCAGATGGCAGAGGTTTTGTTTTTATTTAACCTTCCAATTCCACAGTAGCTTTATGGCACAACCCCTTAATTGGGGGATTGTATTTACTGACTCGAACTTTTACATTATTGATTTGCGGAAAGTTCTCTTTTAATGCTTTGATCATCTTACCCGCTAGATGTTCCAACAGATTTGCATCAATGCTCATTACCGCCTGAACTATCTCGTAAACTTTTTCATAGTTTACCGTCCCGTCTAACTTATCTTCAAGTGCTGCATCTGTGACGTCTACATCGAGTATCACATCTACGCTGTATTTATTCCCAATCACACGCTCTTCTTCATAGTAGCCGTGACGAGCATAAAACTCCATCCCCTCCAAGGAAACTTTTCCCATAATTTGCTTAATCTGTATCTAGTTCGTCAAAAAACGAAACTGTTTTAGAAATACGTGGTCCTTTCTTCTCTTCTATCTCTTCACCTTCTTCTTTTTTCAAATCTTCCTTTTGAGCAGCTGGCTTTTCAGAAACTTCAGGTTCAGGCTCTTTAACATCAACTGCAGGCTCAACTGGCTTTTCAACGACTTTCTCAGGCTTAGGCTCAGGTTTTTCTAGGGCAGGCTCATCTTCGACTGGCTGAGCGACTGGTTCCTGTTGAACGGGCTGTTTTACTATACGTTCCCGCAACTCCTCAGTCTTCGGAGGTTCAACTTCATTCTTTACCTTTGGCTCTTCAGCTATTTCTTGCTTCGCCGGCTCTTTTGGTGGCTGTTCTATATGTTTCGCTTCTACTTGAACCTCAGTCTTTTCCGACTTGATTCTCTCCTCACTCTCACGCGCTAGCTTTTTTACACGTTGAACATAATCATCAAACTTAAACTCCTTAGTCTCTCCAGTATTTCGCTCTACTTTTTCTATGAGTGTTATGGACAGATTTTTAAGCTCTTGAAGTGCATTTTGACGATGATTCTCGATGTCTCGATGATTTTGCTCAATACCTTTAACAGCATCTTGCAACTCCTCTATGATTTGACGCGCCTCCATTTCAGCTTGTTCAATCATAGCTCTTGACTTATTCTTGGATTCGCTAAGCAATGCTTCTGCATTCATCTTAGTCTCCTTCATGTGAAGTTCTGCAGCTTTATTCGCTTGATCTATCACATTCGCTCCAGTATCCTCAGCTGTTTTTAAAGTTTTATAAAGCGATGTCTCTACCTCGCGCAATTTGGCAACTTCTTTCTCAGCTTGCTTCAACTTAAGGACCAACTCCTTATTTTCTTCAAGCATTCGTTCCCACTCATTGGATAATGACTGCAAAAAAGCGTTGACTTCATCCTTATCATATCCCCTAAGCTTCTTCTCAAAGTCCTTTTGACGAATTTCCAGCGGTGTTATCTTCATTCTGCAAATTTAATTTCCCAAACGGAGATCGAACGATCATCGCTACAAGTTACTAACAAGTCACGATAATTCATCCATAGCAGCTTATTAACGCTATTTCCATGTCCTGCGTGCCTATGCTTGTCTAATACTTTGAGCAAACGAAAATTATGTGCATCCCAAAGTTTGATTGACTTATCCATACTTGCAGTGACAAAATACCTGCCGTCTTCCCTAAAGATTACGTCATTTATGGTATATAGATGTGCTGCTATTGATTCTCTCAAAATATAATCTGCTTGACTATCCCAAACTTTTAGCTGAGCATCGCGACTTCCAGAAATCACATATTTGCCTGAAGGATGGTATTTTGTAGCAAAAACAGAGTTTTTATGCCCCTTCAACTCCTTAAGGACCCCCATAGAATCTGAGTCAATTATTCGTATAACGTTATCACTAAATGAAGTCGCTACATTAGATCCAAATACATCAAACCCTCTAACACGGTCATTGGCGTATTTGACTCTCTTTTCAATAATCAAATCTTTGGATAAGACTACTACTTCACCGTTTGATTGAGCAATCCATATTTTGTCGTTAATAATAGAAAGGTCGAATAATTGATGATCACCTAGATGAATAGAACCGATTTCTATCTTTTCATTCAAGTCTATCTTGTGAATACCATCATTATTCTTTCCAACATACAGGAATCCTTCATCCTGATCGTAAGTCATTGCGTAGACAGACCCATCAATCTTGCTAATAACCTCACCTTCATCAGGAGCGCGTAAATCCCAGAGAACGATCATCCCGTCGCCACCTGCGGAGATGAATCTATGATCATCAATAGCCTCTAATGAATAAATGCTATCGTTATGTCCAAGAAAAGTGTGGAGTTTTTTTGCTTCGATCTTACCCATTTGGAATGCAAAAGTATTACAATTGCTTTATGCCTCTACTATTAAATAAACAGATTGATGATCAGTCTGCATATGCGGTGTGGAACATACAGGAAACTTTCTTAGAGCTTCCATATTTATCTCCCGAACCATTTCCAGCGGACCTAAATCCTGTGAGGCAAGCTGAGTGGATCGTCGGTAGAATTTTGGTTAAAACTTTGTGTGAAAAATTTAATATCCCATTTAATGGGATCAGCAAAGAAGATAATGGCAAACCGTATTTAGAGGGGCTTGATGTCCACATCTCAATTTCACACTCATTCCCAATAGCTGCCGCAATGATTCATCTTCAGAAACCATGTGGCATTGATATGGAGCGTCCTAGAGATAAGCACGATTATGTAAAAATGAAATACCTCCACTCGTCTGAGATGGAGTATAAGGACGATCTTCAAAAGCTTTGCACCATCTGGTGTGCTAAAGAGGTGATATATAAAATTTTTGGAAGAAAATTTTTGAGTTTAAAAGACGAAATAAAGGTCACCTTCGAAACGGATAGTCAGATTAAAGGCGAAATTCTAAAAAAAGGCCATGAAGACACTCATCAAATCCATTACGAGTGGGTAAAAGAGTATCTTCTGGCGTTTGGTACTTGATTCGTATTATTCGTCTTTCAAAATGTTTACTGGATTTGCTTTGGCAGCTTGAAGTGATTTTATTCCTACTGTTAATGCTCCAATAACAAAGGTTCCAAGTCCTGCAAGTATGAAGAGAAGCGGATTGAGACTTATTCTAAACTCAAATCCTTCCAACCAAGCGTTCCCAAAATAGTAACCAAATGGTGTAGCGACGATGAAGGCAAAAATCATAAGAATGGAATAATCTTTTGATAGCAATAAGATCAATTGATTAATACCTGCTCCATGTACTTTTCTTACTCCTATCTCTTTCGACCTTTGTTCTGCACTAAATGCAGAAAGACCAAATAAGCCCAAGCAGGAAATAAAAATAGAAATCCCTGCGAAAATTTTAACCAGTGTACTTACCGTCATCTCTGCATTATAGCTTTCGGCATAAGTATCATCAAGGAATTCGTATTCAAAGGGTTGATCGGGCTCCAGTGCTTGATTTACTTTCGCAATAGACTCAAGTGCCTTATTTGGATCTCCTTGGACCCTCACCAATGCAACATGCGTGCTCGAAGGAGCTATACATGTAATTATTAATGGCGCAATTGGCTCATGAAGGTTTTCCATGTGGAAATTTTTCACTACACCTACCACTTTCCCATCAATCCCCCAAAAAGACAAGTCTTGATTAATAGGGTCTTCAAATCCCATTAGTTCAGCCATCACCTCATTGATTATGAAATTGCTAGAGTCAGTTAGCTGCTCATCAAAAGCTCGCCCTTCTTGAATCTCCATTCCCATGGCTCCAATGAAGTGCTCATCAGTTATTAATATATTGATTTCATAACCTTCTTCACTCATTCCATCCCAACGCGCAGAACTTGTGGATCTGCCATATGAAATTGGGTTACCAGAAGCGGCAGTCATGGCACTAACCTCGGGTATTTGCTTTATTTCGTTTCGATAGGTGTCTAGTCGATCTCCAAATCGATCGCTCATCCGAATGGCAACCAGATTATCTTTATCTAATCCTAGATTCTTATTTAGCGCATATTCAAGTTGACTATAAATAACAGCTGTTCCAACAATCAAAAGTGTAGATATCGAAAATTGAAATACGACTAACCCTTTTCTAAAATATGCAGCTCCAGAAGACTGTTTTACATTCCCTTTTAACGATCTGATGATATTAAAAGTAGGTAATAATACTGCAGGATATAATCCTGAAAGAAAACCAACAGCTAGTGTAATGCCACCTAAAAAGTACCAGGTAAATGGATTCTTAAAATCAATAGAAAGCTGTGCATCTACCAACGTATTAAATGATGGTAATAACATCCACACCACAAATACAGATACTACAACAGCTAATAAAGAAAGTAGTATTGACTCAATGAAAAACTGCACACTTATCGAAGACCTTTGCGCACCCATTACTTTTCTAAGTCCTATTTCCTTGGATCTTCTTCCTGAGCGAGCGGTGGCAAGATTCATAAAATTGATACATGCAATGACAAGAATGAATACTGCTATTATTGTTAATATCCTTACATAATCTATTCTACCACCATCTACAACTCCATTTTCAAAATTGGAATAGAGGTAATAGTCCTGGAATTTATGGACGATCAAATACTCCTCTCCTGAGTTGCTTTGACCAGCTGCATGTGTGATTATTTCATCATACATTCGCTCCTCGACTACCGCAAGGTTTGCTTCATCCCCCAAAGTGAAATAGATACTAAAGCTACCATTCCCCCAATCATCAACCCATTCATTGTTATTGAAGAAGTACTGCGCAGGTAGTAACCAATCGAACTGCAAGCTGGAATTTGTGCCTGTATTTTCAAAAACGCCGGTTACAATAGCTTCTCTTCCATCATCAATAATCACAGGCGACCCAACTGCTTTTTCCTTCCAAGTAGAACCAAATTGCTTTTCAGCAATTGATCTAGAGATTACAATTGATCCCAAATCGTCAAGCGCAGTATTGGGATCTCCCTCCAGTAATTCGAACGAAAAAAGCGTCAAAAAATTAGGCGTAGCAAAGAATCCCTCTTCCTCGGAGCTATCATCATCCTTGAAAAATTCCATGTCAATCTGCCAGCTCAACTGTGCAACTTCATTCATTTCAGGGTATTCCTCTCGAAACAAGTCTGCAGCAGGTTTTGGAACGGTCCATGTCGTATTCACCATTCCGCCAGACTGTTTCATATTTCTAAAAACCTGATAGATTTTATCCCCATTTGAATGAAATTTATCTACAGCCACTTGTTCATTTACCCAAATGAGAATTAGTATACTTGACACGAGTCCCACAACCAATCCCATAAGATTTAAAGCAGTGAAACCTTTATATCTAAGCGCATTTCTGAGCGCTATTTTTAAATAGTTTTTGATCATAGCAGTATTTATTAGTCCGTTTTTTATTTCAAGATTTCTGATAATGCCTGGACGAAAGAGCATCAATACGTCCAATGAATATTTGAGCTTAGCTATGAATGCATTTTTGACTTTGCGTTCAGCATAGAGTTCTGAAATGTCTCCTTCCACATCCTCTAAGAGCAATGGATCACAAAACCATCTCAAAAATCGACTAGCTAGCTTCGGAGGCACTATAGCATCCTTTTTACTCATATCTCAATGAGCTTACAGGATTTGCTCGCACAGCCTTGATCACATGATAACTTATTGTTGCTAATGCTATGATTAATGCGACAGCACCACCAATGATGAATAGAAGTGGATTAATATCAACTCGATATGCAAAGTTTTCCAACCATCCAGACATGAATACGAATGTGATTGGCGATGCAATAACAAATGAAACAAATATCATCGTGGCAAAGCCTTTAGATAATAGAATCATTAACTCCTTAATCGAAGCACCCATGACCTTTCTAATTCCAATCTCCTTAATTCGGCGCTGTATAGAAATAGAAGCAAGGCCGAACAATCCCATGCATCCAATAAAAATTGAGAGCACAGCTATTATGGTTATTACAGATCCCATCTGCTGATCAGACTTGTACATCTCATCAAAATGATCGTCTAGAAATTCATACTGCAATGGGAAATCAGATACAAATTCGGCATATACATTTTCAATTTCATCGAGTGCTGCATCAAGGTTTTGCCCATTGATCTTTACCGACATTTCGCTAAAACCCCAGTCCGTATGGATAACCATCGACAAGGTATTTACTTCAAAATGAAGTGAGTTGAAATTAAAATCCTCAGTAACTCCAATGATCGTACCTAGTGAATCATTAGGATACCAACTATGACCGACACTTTGTCCAATAGGATCATCGAAACCTAACTCTTTAACAAAGGCTTCATTGACTACAAATGCCAAGCCATCATCAGTAGCAAAGTCTTTTGAAAAGCTTCTGCCCTCCTTTATCTCAATACCATAGACTTCCAGATAGTCATAATCTACATGAACATTAGAAGGAGTGAAATTCACAATTCCTGTATCAACCCGTGCTTTAAATCCCCATTGATGGAAATTGTTACCAAGTCTTTGGCCTGATGCTGTAACACCGAGAATATTGGATTGACTTAAGAGTTCTTCCTTCATTTCAGCATATTTCTCTTGCATTTCACCATTCATCTCGATGAGTACGATGTGATCTTTTGTGAAACCAATGTCCTTATTCTTGATGAAGAAAAGTTGCTCTACTACAATTAACGTACAAACAATCATACCAAGAGCCAGGCTAAACTGAAGAACTATCAGGGAACTTCTAAAAATGGACTTTTTCTCTTTATTCTTAAGTCCTTTCAATACAATCACTGGCTTAAAAGATGATAGATATAATGAAGGGTATAAACCGGCTATTATTCCTAATAGAATTGTGATGGATAGAACAGCAGGCAGAAATTGTACATCCTGAATAAACGGAATAATTGCCAGTTGCCTGTCGATAACATTGTTTAGAAATGGTAATGCTACCAGCACCAAGATAAAGGCAAAAACAAGTGCAAAAAGCGATAATATAACAGATTCAAAAATGAATTGAGAGAGCAGTTGCTGACGCATTGCACCTATGGCTTTTCTCACGCCAACTTCTTTACTTCTGTATGTAGCTCTCGCTGTAGTCAGATTTGTAAAATTGACTGAAGCAATGATCAAAATAAAAATGCCAACTAGTACAAAGACATCCAGATACTGACCATTAAATTTTCTATGGTTATTGTAGTCATGTTCTATATCCATTGATGCTAAATGAACTTCAGGAAGTGGCTGTAGGAATAGCTTGTAGCGATCGTTGATATCTGGATTATCCATAGCTGAAGCCAGATACGCTGGGAATTTCTCAGTAAGCGCAGCAATATCTGCTCGCTCGTTTAGAATGAAGTAGGTATTCAGATAGTTGGATCCAAATTGATTGTTGAATTCATCTGCTTCGTTTACGGCAGCAAATACTGAAAGTGCAATATCAAATTGCAAATGTGAGTTTTCTGGCACATCAACAACTGCTTTTACTTCCAAGCTTCCATCTCTTATTGTAAAAGTTTTACCAACAACATCAGTATCTCCGAAAAATCTAATGGCTATTTCTTTGGAAATTACGGCATCAGTTGGGCCTGTGATGGCCTCCTCTGGGTTACCTTCTAAAAGGTTAAAATTGAAAATTTCGAAAAAGGTGCTATCCACTCCCACAACTCGTTCAACCAACATATTTTTTTCTTCCACCTCAACAAGCTGACTACCCCAACCCCAAAATCGGGTATACTTCTCTATCTCAGGAAATTGATCCGTCATGGTAGGACCCATTCCTGGCATTGATAGTGCTACTTTCTGCGTATTAGTCCCCGGAAAGCTCTGTACCTCGCAGAGTCGATAAATGTTATTTTGATGAATCGCATCAAAAGATTTTTCGTCTTTGATGAAGAGAAAAATAACCATGCATGCAGCCATACCGATGGTCAGACTGAAAATGTTGATAGATGAAAAACTCTTGTACTTCAAGAGGTTTCTCATTGCCGATTTAAAGTAGTTTTTAAGCATTGAAGTATTAATTAGTCCGTTTTTGAATTCAAAATTTCTGATAATCCCAGGTCGAAAAAGAAGGATTACATCGAATAAATATTTGACCTTAGCTATGATCCGGTTTTTAGATGCTCTTTCTGCAAAAAGTTCAGATAAATCACCTTCGACATCCTCAATAAGCATGGGATGACAAAACCATTTCAAGAATTTTAATGGCAATCGAGGTGGCGATATTTGAATGTTGTCCTTCACTTATTTCATCCAAATTTGAAATCGAATGCCACTGATGGAATTGAATCCCACAGCTGCTTTCTTGTATCCATCACCTGATCGAGAACCTTTTTACCGAGAGGAGTGACCTTAAAGAATCTTTTTCTTTTACCTCCTCTAACAGCCGTGGCTTCTCCAAACTCTGACTCCAGATACCCTTTTTTCTCCAGTCGATTCAATGCAGTTCGCATCGCTCCCCCGCTCACTTTTCTTTCGAGTCTATTTTCAATCTCCTCCTTAATCGATATTCCATATGCATTTTCGAATAGGACAGCGACGGTTAGCATCACAACCTCCTCAAATTCTCCAATTGAATACTTATTCATAAGATTTTTAGTTTAAGTCCTAAAAGTAGTCAAAATATTTAAGTCTTAATTGTAATCTTAATACTCCAAAGAGAAATTAAGGTTACAATACACTAAAAATTCATTTTGATTTAGCGCTAAGTCGATCTTGAATTTTCTCGCTTTGAAGCTCTCTCAAGGCATCCGAGGCTATCCACCTTGCAGGTTTCGAATTTTGACTTTTAATGCGCTCTGCAGATTCGATAGCCAGTTTATTTAACTCAAGATTTTTCTTTCCTAATTGTCTCAGAGCCCAATTAACAGCCTTCTTGACAAAGTTTCTTTCATCCCAAGATTCCCGCTCGATAATCGGGAAAAAACTTGCTAAACGATCATCAGATAATTTTTTATCGTGGATTGTGACTCCAACCATTAATGCAAAAGCCATTCGCTTTTCAAACTCTGGTTCGCGTTTGCTCCATTCATCTATTTTCTGAAAAGCAAATGGTGTTTTTGGTAGAATTTTCATTCCGATGCCATCTACTAAATCCCATGAATAACATTCAGAAGTCCATTTTTCAGCGAGTTCTTCAGTAAACAATTTAGGCTCTGAAATATGAATTGCTAACAACTTGCATTCATGAATGGGTTTCCCCCAAAGCTCATTTGCAAGCCTTTGATTTCTACCTATTTCCTTAGCATATGGCTTCAAATACGCATTTTTAATCCCCAAGGACTCTGGAGCGTCTTTAATCCCAAAATATTCCATTTTGGAAATATATGAGGGATCTGCCATGCCATGCAGATCTGAGACTATTTCATCAATGCTTTTCATATTGAAAAGTATTGATCATCCATTTTTTGAAGAATAAGCTTTATTTCATCTGCTTTATGATAATCCCCAAGTTTTTCAAAGGATACAATTAGATTCCTTAGTGCTCGTAAAATGATATCCAAGTTAGAGCATGGATCATAGAAAATATCTTGCTTTTCCAATTGAAGACTTTCCAGATAATTATCTATATCGTCTCTGGTAAAAACTAGGCCGCGGTTAAACACATTAATGTAAAAGGACTCATCCCCAACTTGGTATATCAAGATGAATAAGTTTGGCAGATTAACACCGTAAATCGGCAAGTCCATTTTTTGTGCAAGGAGCAAATAAACAGCGCAGAGTGAGATTGGATTCCCTTTTTTAGTCTCCAATACCGCATTGATCATTGAGTTAGCGGGTGAATGAAAATTCTTAGTATTTGCTCTGAATTTGAAATTATTAAAGAATACTTCATTGAATACTTTCACACGATCATATGGTGCCATCTGATCCTCCATATGCCTCCACAATTCATGGTATAGCTGATCCAGCTCTTGGTTGAGTTCATTAATCTCTAAATCAGGATAGAGATAAGTGGCAACAATCCACAACCCTTCTAATAGATCATTGTCCTCTTGGTCTTTCCATTCAAGAAATCGCTCTTTCAATAGTTCGAATTGAAGTTCGTGAACAATGTCCTCAATTTTCCCCTGAACAATGGGATTGAACGTACTTTCCCACTCCTGTTCTAGCAGTGGAATTATACTTGTTCCAAGTGACATTATCTTTTCTTCGACATGAGAAACCACCTCATCATCTTCATCGTCAAGCAGAACGACTAATGCCTTTATTTCTGATTCTTTGAGCAAGTATTAAAGATATCAAGTTTGAATGACACCTACATTCATTCGCTCCTCAATTGGAGCGTGATCAGTCATTTCTATCCCTTTAGAAATTACATTTCTTGTCTCTTTAGGGTCAATAATTCCATCTACCCAAAGTCGTGATGCTGCATAGTATGGGCTTAACTTTTCGTTATAGGAATCTTCAATTTTCTTTAGCTGAGCCTGTTTTTCCTCATCAGTTAATTCTTTCCCCTTTGCCTTTGCAGATGCAATTTCTATTTGAAGCAGCGTTTTAGCGGCAGAGCCACCACTCATTACAGCAATTTCAGCTGTAGGCCAAGCGTAAATCAACCTTGGATCATAAGCCTTTCCGCACATAGCGTAATTGCCAGCCCCATAAGAACTCCCAAGTACAATACTAAATTTTGGCACAACTGAGTTAGAAACAGCATTGACCATTTTGGCGCCATCTTTAATAATACCGCCATGTTCAGATCTCGAACCAACCATGAATCCATTAACATCATGAAGAAAAACCAAAGGAATTTTTCTTTGATTGCAATTCATGATAAAACGTGCAGCCTTATCTGCAGAATCAGAGTAAATAACTCCTCCCATCTGCATCTCGCCTTTTTTAGTTTTTACAACCTTGCGTTGATTGGCAACAATGCCTACACTCCACCCATCGATTCGCCCATAACCACACACAATAGATTTGCCATATAATTCTTTGTACTGGTCAAAATCAGAGTCATCTACCAGGCATTTGATCACCTCAACCATATCATATTGAATGCCGCGATTTGCAGGGAATTCTCCATAGATATCTGCTAATTTTTTCTTAGGAGGCTTACTTTCTGCACGATTAAAACCCGCTGATTCTGGATTTCCGACTTTATCAAAGATTTTCTTAATGGCATCAAGTGCCGCCTTATCATCAGCAAACTTATTATCAGTAACGCCAGAAATCTCACAATGAGTAGTAGCTCCACCTAAGGTTTCATTATCAATATCTTCTCCGACAGCTGATTTCACAAGGTAACTTCCCGCGAGGAAAACTGAGCCTGTGCCATCTACAATCAAGGCCTCATCAGCCATGATTGGCAAATAAGCTCCTCCAGCCACACAGCTTCCCATAATTGCGGCAATCTGAATAATGCCTTTAGAAGACATTATAGCATTATTTCGAAATTGTCTACCAAAGTGTTCTTTGTCAGGGAAAATCTCATCCTGCATTGGTAGGAAAACACCGGCGCTATCTACCAAATAGATAATTGGAAGGTTATTCTCAATGGAGATCTCCTGAGCTCTTAAGTTCTTCTTGGCTGTCATAGGAAACCAAGCACCGGCTTTTACTGTAGCATCATTTGCTACAATCATACACTGCTTACCTGAAACCTTCCCAATACCAGTAACTACACCAGCAGAAGGACAGCCACCAACTTCTTGATACATTCCTTCAGCGGCAAAAGCTCCCACTTCCAAGAAATCATTTGGATCATCTAAAAGGTACTCAATACGCTCCCTGGCAGTGAGTTTCCCCTTTTTGTGATGTGAGGCAATTTTTTTTTCACCTCCCCCTAACTTTATCTTCTTTAGACGCTCGTCTAGTTTGTATACCAACTGCTTGTTGGCATCTTCATTTTTGTTGAATTGAATATCCATTAATCTTCGCTACCTTCTTCCTGTGAAACTCCTTTTAACTTATGATGCTTTCTACCAAGCGGCTTCATAAAGTCTTTTGGATAATTGTTGAAATGAATAATTAGTTCATCCATGTCTACTAGAAGCTTATTCAAATTATTGTAGATAGAATCACTATTAAGCAACTTACCAACAGTCCCTTCATCAGACTGAACTGCCTCTAGTAACTTATTAATATGATCCATTGATTCGTTTAGTTTCTCTAAAGAAGCCGAAACAGGCAATTGATTTAACGAATCCATTAGTGTTTGCGAACTAGCAATGACGCCCTCTAGTTCTTCAGATCTTGCTTTAAATGAAATGACAAGTTGATTAACATTCTCAATTGGACCCTTAAGATCCAAATCGTCAATCTTTTTATTCATTGACTCAACCGTCTCTTTCACAGCTCCTACCGTACCTTTCACATCTGTCTGATTAAGGGAATCTAAGAGTGTGTTTATCTTAACAATTGTGCTATTCAGGTTATCGGTAACAGTTCCAATTTCATCCTGCATCCCTTTGTCCATATCAGATGCTAGTGTATCTCCAGGCTGCGCTTTTTCTTGAGCAACTCCCACATTCAAGACTATCGCCTTCCCTCCAAATAAACCATCATTAGCCAAGGTTGCAGAAGCATCTTCCCCAATCATAAGTCCCTCATCAATATCAAGAGCGACAACTATGTAACCCTTATTTTGCACCAATTCAAAACCACTTACTCTTCCAACAGGCAGCCCATTGAAATAGATAGGATTAGAAACGTTTAGACCTGAAACATTTGCATAAGTCGCATAGTATCTATTGGAAGGTGAGAAAAGATCTGACCCTCTAAGGAAATTGAATCCATAATAAAGTAGACCTCCAGCGATTACTGTTATTAAACCAATCTTAAATTCTTTTGACACAGTTCTTAATTTTTAGTTC
This sequence comes from uncultured Roseivirgaceae bacterium, assembly GCA_964634415.1. Classification (GTDB taxonomy): domain Bacteria; phylum Bacteroidota; class Bacteroidia; order Cytophagales; family Cyclobacteriaceae; genus Ekhidna. Next base: position 19,369 of record CAZWLS010000031.1, read on the forward strand.
TGAGCATCAAATGCTTCCTTGTATTCCTTAATAGCTCTATAAATTCCTGAAGCAATATATGATTGAACTTCAGAGTTATTCAACTCCTTTTCCTCCTCCGGATTGGAAAGGTAGCCAATTTCGACTAACACACTTGGCATAGCAGTACTCCACATTACATATAGACTGGATTGCTTAACGCCATAGCTTCTCCTCCCTGCTCTGTTTTTAAGTTGATCGTCAATGAGACTTGCAAGCATTAGACTATTATCCTGATATGCAGATTGTGTAAGGTTATAAAGGATGTATGATTCTTCAGATTGAGGATCAAAATCGTAATTCTTTTCGTAGTCTTCTTCGAGAAGTATTACGGAATTTTCTCTTTTAGCCACATCGAGAGCTCTGTCGGTATTTTGAGCTCCCATAACATAAACTTCTGAACCTTTTATCGATTGTTTTCTAGTTAAAGGAGTCTTTTTTGGTAAGGAGTTTGCATGGATCGAGACAAACAAATCAGCGTTATGATTATTTGCCATTTCCGATCTTTTTTCAAGCTCTATAAAAGTGTCGTCCTTTCGCGTATAGATGATCTCAACATCGGGAATATATTTTTTTACATATTCACCAACTTTAAGTGCAACTTCAAGAGCTACATCTTTTTCTTTCGTATAGGATCCTTGAGTTCCCGGATCCTTGCCACCATGCCCAGGGTCGATGCAGATCTCCATATACCTACTCGCTTGTTGCACC
>CAZWLS010000032.1:0-16236 GCA_964634415.1 uncultured Roseivirgaceae bacterium
TTTCCATCTTGGGCAAGAGCTGAAAAGCAAAGGGTAACAAAAAGGATAAAAAAGGGGTATACTTTCTTCATAAAATCAAGGTGATATAATTCAAAGATAAAATGAAACTACTGTCCGCATTATTTCTACTGCTTTTTACTATTGGATGTTCGGAAAAATCTAAACCTTCATTGGATGAGCTCTCAACTACAATTGAGGAATTTAATGCTGCTTTTGAAATTGGGGATACAACCAAACTGGAATCCATGATCACCGAAAATTATGTACATACCAATAGCTCATGGAAATCTTTCGGCAAAGAAAAGTGGCTTTCATACATGAAATCGCGTCGAGAGAAATTAGAAAAGGGCTTAATTCGGGTAAGCGAATATAAAATGGAAGAATATTCTGTTGAATTATTCGAAAACACCGCTTTAGTCACAGCGAAGATCATAAGCAGAGGGGTTGAAAATGATGAGCCATTTGATAAATCTTTCAGGGTCACCAATCTGTGGGTATTTCAAGATCATCAATGGAAAAGAGCTGCTTTTCACGATACACTTATTCAATAAAAAAAGCCAACTATCGCTAGTTGGCTTCACTGAAGAAAAATGAATAAAATCTTAATTCCCTCCACTATTTAGTGGTGCAATAGCAGCATTTTCAGGCATTGCGAAAAGGTTCTCATCCGGAGCTTCAGTCGACAAAGTAACGTTTTGGAATAAAGTGGCTTCACCTCTAGGCTCTCCTACATTTTCATTTTCATAGGTAAACCATTGCAAAGATGTAGGTAGCACTACCCCGCTAAATTCTGTCCATCCATCATACTTTATCAGGCTATATCTATCACTCGGCTCACCGCTTCTATAAGTCACCGTATACATTAACCATTCCATCTTGCCAGTTTCCGGATCAGACCAAATGATGTAATTGTCATCAGGCGCGTCTCCGACGCCAGCATTGTAAGATACTTTCACGCCATTGTATGTTTTTCCAGCTAGTTCCTTCGGCTCTAGATCTTCATAAAATGCTCCAGGATCGCCAACTACGAACGGCATGGCGTAGAAGTAGAAAAATAGATTGTGATAAAACCTAGCCCTGCTTACATCCAAAGTATCTGGCGAAACCCAAACTTCATTTCCATCAAATCCGATGGTTTGGCTAGGTGATTCAAGTCTAATCTTTCGGTTCTGAAGATTTGTAACTGTTGTCTCTTCACCTTTTAGATAAGACAGCGATTTTAATGATGACCATTGCTCATATCCTCCGTGTGCATCCAGTACTTTAGTTAAAGACTCAGAGTGATGAGCCGGGGCTTCATATATTGGAGCAGACTCCTCAGTTGTTTCTTTTTGGTTCGTTGGCTGACAGGCAATACCAATTGCCAAGATTGCCAGTAAAGTGAGTTTTTTCATTGGTAAAGTTGAAATTTTCCACGAAAGTATCCAGTATTTTATGAGATTGTGCCCGGCTTCTTCCTTAATAAGCTAAAACGTAATGGAGATTACACATGGCAGATGCTTCAAAGGTTGTTTAACACCAATTTGTTTTCGAGAGCCCATTCTGTAAGGCTATTGGATTGTCCAGAAAGTCCAAGTTTTGAAACAATATTACTACGATGTTTCTCTACTGTTCGATCTGAAATAAATAGCTGTTCGGCTATGTCTTGGGTACTCATTTTCTGAGCCACCAATTTTAGAATTTTTCTTTCCGAAGGGGTCAGATTAGCGACCAACCCAAGCTTATCGTCTTTACTTTCCTGATCGAGCGTTAGTGCATGGCTAAAGTAATTTTCCCCACGACATACGGCTTCCAAACAAGTGTATATCTCAGTCGTAGCATCTTCTTTTAATATGTACCCGGAGATCCCAAGTCTTTGCGCCTGCTTAATGAAGTCCGCTTCTTTGTGAAATGATAAAATTACGATTTTGGTATTCAGGGATTTTTTTTGACAAATTTCAGCAATGGCAAACCCTGATAAGTAAGGCATTTCAATATCCAAAATAGCAATATCAGGAGCTAAGTCAGTAATCAGTTGTAAGGCTTGCGTACCATCTAACGCCTGTCCAACAACGTTAAGTCCTTTTGAAACCAAATGATCATTTAGTCCTTGCAACAAAAAAGCATGATCATCCGCAATCACAAACCTAAGTTCTTCCAATTTCATGCTTTATCAGATTTAGGTATGATCAATTCAATCTTTGTGCCTTTGCCAAGAGTAGAGTCAATGGACAACTTTCCGTTCAAAATCTTTGTCCGCTCTTTGAGTGTCTGCATTCCTAAGCTCTGAAATTGTCCAACGTCCTCAGTAAGGTCGAATCCTTTGCCACGATCTTCAATTGAGTACTTCAAATAAGTAGGTCCCGCCTCAAGCTTTACTCTTGCGGATACTGCCTCCGCATGTTTCAACATATTGTTAATTGTCTCTTGTACTATCCGATAAATATGTACTTCCTGGTCCTTCGAAAGAAGATCATCTACATTTTTGATGTCACTTTCAATGAACACCTCTGTTCCATTATCCACTTCTTCAATCAGCTTTTCTATAGATGCAGTCAATCCTAATTTTTCTAAAAGCACAGGGTGTAGTTGTTTTGAAATCGCACGTACTTCTTCAAGTGTACTTGCAATCATTTCTCCCGTTTCTTCGTCTTTGAGCTGAACCTTATTCTTGATCAGGATCAAACTTTGACCTATCGAATCATGGAGGTCTCTTGAAATTTTTTGGCGTTCATCTTCCTGATAACTCAACAATTGCTGAGAAAATGTCTCTTGAAGCAACTGAGATTTAACGGCAAACCTCTTCGTGCGGTACATGTATATCAAGCTGAAAAGCAGGATGAGCGAGACACTAATTACGATAATCATCTTTCGTTGAAAGCTGTTATTTGCAGAGAGCAGCGCCAGTTCACTGTTCTGCTGATTGATTAATAGTTCTTTGCGCTCAGTTTCATACTTCTTTTCTAATTCTAATATCTGGGCATCTTTCTGCTCGTTGAATAACCTCCCGCGGTACTTCATGTACTTTCGATAGTAAATAATACCCTGTTCAAAATTTCCTTGTGACATATAGCAGTCAGCTACTATCCTTACCGCCCGTTCTGCCAATGTAAGAATATCAGCTTCATCTGCCAGTTTTTGGGCCTCCAACCCTGCTGCTATTCCTTCCTCATATCTGCCCATCTTCCATAGCGCATTGGCCATATTATTCATCGTGTTGATTTTAATGTCCAGCAGCAATGGCAGCTTAAGTGCATCTTTATAGATTTCTAAGCTTTTTTCAGGTTGACCTTGGTTGAAATACAATTCTCCAATGTCATTGAGGTTCATGGATAAAACTTTCATGAACCCATACTCTTTGCATATGTCCAAAGAAGTATTGAATAGAGAATCTGCCTTGTCAAGTTCTTTATAAATGAATGCAACGACACCCAGTCGATTCAGGCAATATGCGATGGCTCGTTTATCGTCCATTTCTAGTGCAAGCGTCAATGCCTCATCCAAATGTTTTTTTGAGATGGCAGGATTATCAGATGCGCGATAGATCTCTCCTGCAAATCTTTTACAAAGTAGGATAAGTGAATCGGATCCAAGTTTTTCTGAAAGGGCTATTGAATTTAAAATCCGTTCGATACTCAATGGATACTCTCCCTTATAGTAGTGTGCGGAAGCCATCTGATAGTTAATTGCGATCGCGTCTTCAATTTGTACGTCAGGTAATGAGACAATTTTGTTAAAAACTGCCAGTGCTGAGTCATACTTAGATGCTGCATTGAAATCAGCACCTCTCACAATTTCCCCTTTTAAATCTTCTACCCCTGCCTGCGAATACGCTTGAATAGTGCCAGTAAACAATAGTAAAAATGCTATCAGCAAGGATCTGTTGTTTAAGGTCATCTTCATTGTATTGGGCAATATCTTCATTAAGATACTGTAAAGTGCTCATTGCTATCACTTTAAAAGCTGCAAATAGCAAAATATACGTGGCGATACGTAGGCATCTACGTGGCGATACGTATTTCACGCTCCTAATTGGATATCCAACTTTACTAGGCTAATTGTTACCGCCATGAAGCAACATCGTTTACTCATTACAAAAGTCCTATTTGTAACATGCCTCTCTGGCATTGCCATTGGTGTGTCATCTCAAGAGGTGGTGGCGACCGCAGGATCTCAGCAACAAGCAAACGGTATTCAAATCAACTTTACGGTAGGCCAATTAGTCAATGGAACTGAGAGCTCTAGTAACATCGGAATCAATCAGGGGTTCCATCAGGTATTTGAAGATGTTGTTGAAGCTCTTGACGTACCGAACGAGAAGAATCAAATCAATGTCTTCCCAAATCCTACCAGTACTACCCTCACCATACGCTCAGAAGAACCCTCAACCATTTATTACACCCTTTATGATTTAAACGGGGCCAAAGTGGCCACAGGAGATTTTAAAGAAGTGACCCAACTAGCTATTAATCAGTATGCGAAAGGCATGTATCAGCTAATTCTTACTAATGATGAGGAACAGCTTTTAGAGACCTTCAAAGTACAATTCAAATAACCTAGTGATCCACTTAACCATTGATCGATTATGAAATCACGTATCCAATTATTCGCCATTCTACTTGTCTCATTGTGCAGCCTTTTTGCACAAAGCCCAGAAGGCTTTAATTATCAGGCAGTCATAAGAAACAACGCCGGAGAGGTGCTATCAAATCAATCTGTAGGCATGCGTATGTCGTTAAGACAAGGGTCTGCCAATGGATCGGTCGTATATCGTGAAACGTTTACTAAAACAACCAATTCCTTTGGATTAATAGACTTAGTCATTGGAGCCGGAAATGTAACTACAGGGTCTTTTTCAACCATCGATTGGGCTAACGGGCCATACTTTCTAGAGACAGCTGTCGATCAGAATGGTGGTTCCAATTACTCAGTTCTCGGTACTAGCCAACTGATGAGTGTTCCCTTTGCAATGTACGCGGCTAACTCGGCAAGCGACGGCTCAGATGGAGAAGATGGAGAAGATGGAACCGATGGGAAGTCTGCATATGATATATGGCTAGACGCCGGAAACACAGGCAGTGAAGCAGATTTTCTCGCATCTCTCGTTGGAGCAGAAGGCCCAGCCGGAGCCGATGGCGCAGACGGCGAGGACGGAACAGGTCTTACTCCAAGCATCCAAGCAGAAATTGATGCGAATACAGCCAAAGTAGGTATTACAACAGAACAAGCCAATGCCATCCTCACCAATAGCGCAGATCCGGATGTAGATGAAACCAATGAAATTCAAACCTTATCGATAAGTAATGATCAGTTGTCATTGTCTAATGGCGGAGGATCCGTTACAATTCCAACGAGCGCTGATAATTCTATCACCAATGAAATACAGACACTGTCCATAAGTGACGATCAGGTATCATTATCCAATGGTGGGGGTTCAATTACGCTGCCTTCAAGCGCAGATAATTCAATTACCAACGAGCTTCAAACCATTTCACGTGCGGACGAATTTGTCGTCTTGTCCAACTCCGGAGGAATGGCATCGGTGGAAGATGACGATGCTGATCCAGTCAATGAATTGCAAACAATCTCTCGTGCAGATGAATTTGTTGTATTATCAAATTCTGGAGGGATTGCATCCATTGAAGATGATGATGCAGACCCGGCCAACGAGATACAAACCTTATCGATTAGTGATGATAAAATATCATTGTCAAACGGTGGTGGAACCGTCACTATTCCAACAAGTGCTGATAATTCCACAATCAATGAATTAAATACCACTGTTGTGTTAAATGGAACGGATTTGGAGGTAACGGATGCGGGTGGCACCATTAGTGCGGATCTATCCTCTTTGACTATAGAATCAGATCCTGTTTTCGTAGCTAGCGATGCAAGCGCAATAGAGGCATCAGATATTACCAACTGGGACGCAGTTCATTCTGCTTATGATTCCAACGGAGGGTTCGATGATGCGGACGCAGATCCTGCAAATGAGCTTCAAGAAATAAGCACGGACGCAACACCAGGAAATATTGCAATTACAGACGGCGCGACTCTCATTTTAAATGTAGAAGATGCCGATGCAGATCCCGAAAATGAAATTCAGGATTTGGAATTGATCAGCAATACGCTGCGGATTACGGGCAATGCAAGTGCGACTGAAATCTCACTCGGGGGTAAAAACTATGTGGGTGACATTAAACACAGCTTTGCAACAGGTGCTCATGGCGGATGGTACATGTTAAACGGGGACGCGCTTAGCACACTTCCAGAAACCGCACAAGCAGCAGCCAATTCAATAGGAATTTTTGGAAATCTTCCGGATGCAACCGACAGATTTTTAAAAGGCAATGATGGCGGCGAATCTAGCGGTGCTACAGGTGGCAGTAATAGCATAACCATCTCACAGGCAAACCTTGAGGCATTTAATTTAAATGTTACCGAGACCACTACGGGAGACCATAATCATGGTAGTAACATCGTAACCAGTAGCAACGGGGCTCACTCACACAGTTATACAAGGAATAACCTCACTACAACCATTCAGGAAGGAGTTGGTGAAACTAACACTGGGATGCTTCGAAATACTCAATCTAGTAACACCAATGCTAGTGGCGACCACACCCACACAGTCATTGTCCCCAATGATGGAAATCACAATCATGCTGTAAGCGTCAATACCGGAGGATCTGGCTCTGCAATACCCAAGCCACTTTACTTGTCCACAAACATTTTCATTTACTTAGGCGGTAGTACCCTTCAAGACCTTCAGCAGCTTGGCAAAACCAACGAAGAAATACTTGCTGCCGGGATTTCACCATTCACGATGTGGAACGATGACAACACCATCCTACCCGATATTCTTGGTCTTGATTACAATGGCAGTCCTATTACGCTCCAAACATTCGTTGATCAAGGAATTGATATTGCCTTTTTGTATAACCAGTTTGGGCAAGATCTACTTGACAATACTGACGTAAGCACATTGGAACTTTTTAATGCCGGAGTAACAATTGCAGCGATGAATGGAAACGGTGTCGCTCTCGGCACTTTGATCGCAGATGGAATTTCACTCCAAGACCTTTATAACGCCAGTATTTATTCGCTTCAAGATTTTAAAAATGAATCTCAATCCATCAATGACCTGCTGAACATTACCGGTGTAGACCTTCAAGCCCTTGTTGACAATACTGATTTTATATTAAGCGAATATTTAGCGGTTGGAATTTTTTATGATGATCTATTATTGGTGGGTTTCTCTCATCAAGACCTTAAAGATGCTGGAGTCACTGTTGCCAATTTCATTGCACAAGGATTTGGTTTTACTGAAATTGATAACAATACTGATTTTACGTTAACCGAACTAAGAGCCGGAGGTATAGAAGGGTATTTAATTCCTGATCTACTCACAGGATATACATATCAGCAATTGAAAGATGACGGGGTTACGGTTGCTGAGTTCATTGCTGAAGGTTATGGTTTTACAGAAATTAACAACAATACAAATTTCACACTAACCGACCTCAGAGCGGGAGGTTATTCCATTACTGATCTGCTTACTGGTTACTCCCATCAGTTAATAAAAGATGACGGAGTTACAGTGACCCAATTTTTGAACGCCCTCGTTCCAGTTGGAGATCTACTGAACAATACAGATTACATTCTGACCGACTATTCTGGAGCCGCGGTTGGTATTGCGGATCTTTATGGAGCATTCCCTCTGCAAGATCTAAAAGATGAGTATGGTGTTGCAGATGCATTGACTGTCGCAGGCTCGCAAGAACTGATAGACGATACAGATGTAACAGTAGCTGAATTCCTTGCAGCAGGTGAAACTGCTAGCGACCTCTACGGACTCACTTATGAAGGAGGATTAATCTTCTACATAAATACCGGAGATGGAAGCGGCTTAGTTACGACCGTGAGTAGTGAAACTACTGCCCAATGGTCTACGATTTATGGCAATATCTCAACCAATAACAATATTGGTTCAGGGCTAGCTAACTCAAACACAATCGTCGCATTTGATGCTACCGTAGGAATTGGAGCCGAGTTTTGCTTAAGTCTGGACGAAGGTGGATACCAGGACTGGTACATGCCGAGTAGAAGTGAGTTGGAAGAAATGTATAACAACTTACACACCAACACGAACGGTAATAGCAACGGAGGCTTCACTGCCGCTGATTATTGGAGTTCTTCAGCTACATCAAGTTCGAATGCAAGATCTATATCAATGGTAGACGGAAATGGCACCAGCACAGATCGACAAACAGTTCTTCGAGTAAGGGCCATCCGGGCATTTAACTAAAAAACAATAACTAAGGGCTAAGGCAGCCAAATCGAAGAGCCACCTAAAAAGGTGGCTTTTTTTATGCTACAGAAGCGTTTTTAGAAAAATTCGTAACTCAAACGAAACATTAAAACTACAATTAAGGTATAAGATATTTATTATTACTACATTTGAGGTAAATATCAATAAAATGGGAAAACATCAATTAGGAGAATTCGAAGAAGTGGTGATGCTCACGGTAGCTATTCTCACTGATGACGCTTATGGATTTGCGATCATCGAGGAAATGGAACAGCGACTTAACCGGAAGGTGAGTATCGGTGCGCTACAAACCGTACTTCGCAGACTTGAGAAAAAAGGTTACCTCTCTTCTGAAATGGGCGAAGCGACTAAAGTAAGAGGTGGTAAGCGAAAGCGATTTTTTCACTTGACCTCAACAGGCAAAAACATCTTACAAGAAACCAAGGAGCAGCGATTAGGACTATGGAATGCTGTGCCTGAGTTTGTGGTGAAGTTTAGCTATTAAATGAGCAATAAAAACATGAAAGCTCCTCCTCATTGGGCCTTGCGGTTCTTTCGATGGTTTTGTGATCCGCTCTGCGCGGAAGACATAGAAGGTGACCTTCTGGAGCGATTTGAAAAAAGGACTAATGAAAATAAATCCGCCGGATGGCTCTTTGTACTGGACGTATTCAAACTCTTTCGTCCAGGTATCATAAAGCCAATCACAGGCAGTCAAAAACTAAATTATTTCGGCATGATCAATAATTATTTTAAAGTAGGACTAAGATCCATATTGAGACAAAAAGTTTTCTCATCGCTAAACGTCTCAGGACTAGCAGTAGGTATCGCCTCATGTATTTTGATTCTCATCTATGTCAAAAATGAGCTGTCATATGATACCTACAATACTAAATATGACCGCATCTATCGTGTGCTACATTACTTCGGCACTGAAGAATTTGATCCAGAGAAGCGATTTCCAATTTCTGAGCACCAAGTATGGGGAAATGCACCAGTAGGACCCGAATTGAAGGACTATTATCCTGAAATCGAAAATATGTTCCGCTTTTCAAGTGCTAAGGCATGGTTGCTTGAATATGGTTCAGTACGATTTCAGGAAAAGAACATCGTATTCGCAGACTCCAATGCATTCGAAGTATTTGATTGGAAATTGATAGGTGATCCCAAAACCTGCCTTATAGGGCCAAATTCGATCGTTATTTCTTCAGAAATGGCTAAGAAGGTCTTTGGTGATGAAGATCCAATGGGTAAAACCTTGATGATGGATGCCGAAGATCCAATGCAAGTTACCGGTGTTTATGAGATACCAAGTAACTCACATATCTCATTTGATGCTATGATGTCTATGAGCACATTTCGAAAATCTAGAGAGCAAATTTTCGAAGCATGGGGCTATGTGGACTTTTATACGTACTTCACCATCAACGAAAATGCAAGCATTGATGCAATGACGGAAAAGATACCTGAGTTTATCAAGCATGCCGAAGTGAGAGGATATACCATATCTTTCGAGCCGCTATCAGAAGCATACCTCAATTCTGAAGCTGGCCGACAACCAGGACCAGTTGGTAACAAAAACAACATCTACCTTTTCGTCTCGGTAGCAATATTTGTTTTAATAATTGCCTCAATAAACTTTATGAACCTTTCAACGGCACGCTCAGTAGAACGAGCTAAAGAGGTTGCAATACGCAAAACTATTGGCTCACACCGAGCTGCATTGATTTTACAGTTTCTTGTAGAGTCAGTTCTACTTACATTCCTTGCGGGTATCATTGGTATTGCTCTTGTGATTCTCGGGCACCATTATCTTGAAATATTGGTAGATAAAATCCTCCCTATTGAATGGTTATTCGAGCCAGTGGCTGTTCTCTTATTCATTGGCACTTTGTTGATTTTAGGCATTATCACTGGAAGCTATCCTGCCTTTATCTTATCAAAATTTAAGCCTACTAAAGTACTTAAGGGTTCATTTAAAAGTTCTTCTGAAGGCATTTGGCTTAGAAAGTCCTTGGTCGTTCTTCAGTTTTCCTTATCAATCATTTTGCTCGTTGGAACATTGGTAGTCTACAATCAACTGCAGTTTCTAAAGGATCATGAAAAAGGATTTGATTCTGAACAAGTATTGGTAATTGATTATGCGTGGGATCAACGAGTACAGCGTAATATCGCTACAGTCAAAGAAGCTTTTGCACAACATAGTGCAGTTGCCTCAGTCAGTGCTTCGCGAGCTACTCCTGGAGAATTTTTTCCTAATGGCAGTACTGGCATAGTAGATCCTGCAACTGGAGAGTTAGTATTCAATGATCCAGCGATCTATGAAGTAGATGAAGATTTTATTCCAACCTATGATATGGAAATTATTGCTGGAAGAAATTACTCGAAAGAGTTTCCGACGGACTCGACTTCATCGCTTGTAATTAATGCAGCTTGCGCCAAGCTCTTTGGCTATCCAAATCCAGAAGATATTATAGGAAAAAAATTCTCTCAATGGGGAAGAGAGGGAGTAGTAATTGGTGTTGTATCGGATTTCAACTATGTATCTCTCCATAGCAGCGTTGAACCACTTGCTTTAAGGTATTCAACCAAATGGTCTACTTCTAGATTGTCACTCAAATTAAAATCTAAAGAGTATAGTCGATCACTTGCAGAGTTGGAGGAGGTGTGGAATGATGTCGTTCCATATCATCCATTCGTTGCCTATTTCAACGACACTAACTTCAATGAGCAGTATGAAACAGATCAGCGATTTGGGAATGTTTTCTCTGTTTTCTCAGGCTTTGCAGTGTTTGTAGCATGTCTGGGTCTTTTTGGACTTACCATCTATAGCACAACGCAGAGAAGTAAGGAAATAGGTGTTAGAAAAGTACTAGGTGCCTCTGTTACTAGGCTTGTATCTCTTCTAACCGTAGACTTTGTAAAGCTATTCTTGGTTTCATTGATCATCTCAATACCGATATCATGGTACGTCATGAGCAGATGGCTAGAGAGCTTCGCATATCAGGTTTCAATCGATTGGAAAATTTTTGCGCTCGCTTCATCCATTACGCTATTGGTAGCGATTATCACCATGAGTTTTAAAACCATAAACGCCGCTTTGGCAAATCCGGTTGAGTCATTAAGAGATGAGTAATCGGCCACCAAAATATCCACTCAAATTCTTTCGATGGTTCTGCAATCCAGCGTTTGCAGAAGACATCGAGGGTGATCTGTTAGAAAGGTTTGAGCAACGTCAATCCAAAGTGGTTTTTACGATTGAAGTCTTAAAGCTATTGCGGCCCGGTATCATTAGAAATTTCGAAGGAAGAACGAATCTTAACTATTACGGTATGTTTAAACATCATTTAAAATCTGGTTGGAGGAATATCTGGAGAGACAAATCCAACGCATTTATAAATATTGCCGGGCTATCAACGGGTGTAGCAGTATGCCTAGCGGCATTAATTTTTTTCCGTTACGAAACCAGTTTTGATAGTTATCACGAACGTTCTGAGCAAACCTATCGAGTTGTGCAGCATACTCAACGAGCAGATGCCGAACTTTACTGGAACACGACAGCTTACCCTCTTGCAGCAGCCTTAAGGAGCGACTTTCCAGACTTTGCTGATGTTACACAAACTGCAGGGCCTATGAAGCGTCTTTTCATGCTCGAAAGTCAAAGTGATAACGTAATTAGATTCGAGGAAGACCATGTGCTGTTTGTGGATCACAGATACCCCATGATTTTTGATTTTGAATGGATATCCGGGGATCCCAATACTGCCCTTTCTGGACCAAATTCGGTGGTTATTTCTGAGCGGATAGCAAAGAAATGTTTTGGCGAAAACTTTGAGCCTTCTTACCCAATCGGACAAACCTTACTTCTAAACAATAAAGATCCTTTGATTATTTCAGGTGTAATTAAGAACCCACCATCGAACAGTACATTGAAAGGAAATATGCTTGTTTCTTACGAGTTTTTTAGGGTTAATAACCCTTATCCAAGTAGAAATTGGTCTGGTAATTATCGAGGTACCACATTCATCACATTATCTCATTCGTCAGATCCAGACCAAGTGGTTTCGAAAATAAATGACTGGAAAAAGAAGTACTTATCAGAAGAAGATGATCAAATCATATCTTACCATTTACAGCCTTTGGCAGAAATGCATACGGAGACAAAATATGGAGCAGCTCCCGAAGGTTATCAAATTTCGAAAGAGATCTTAAATACGGCTCTGGTGGTGGCTGCATTTATCTTACTAATAGCAGTTGTGAATTTTGTGAATCTTGTTACTGCCAGAGCAAGTACGCGTTCCAAAGAAGTCGGTATAAGAAAAGCTATAGGTGGATCTAAAACTGCCTTGCTTTCGCAATTTTTAATTGAAAACACCATTCTGGTTCTCATTTCAATGGGTATTGCGCTTATGATGTCTGTAATCCTCCTTGATGAAATAAACAGACTACTTGGGACTGTTGGTATGAATTTATCATTTCAACTCGCAGATTTAGTTATCGGTTTAGGAATATGCTTCATCACCGTCTTAATTTCATCCATCTACCCGTCTTATATTCTTTCGTCCTACAAGCCTGTAGAGATTAGTAGCCTCGGGATAAAAAGTACCATGAAAGGCCTTGGTTTCAGACGAGGATTGAGTTTCACGCAATTCACGCTCGTGCAAATCTTTATAATCGCTGCGCTTGTTGTGGGTGCACAACTGAAATACTTTCAGACTAAATCACTAGGCTTCGACTCAGAACAGGTTGTAATGATACCTGTCCCTAGCGCTGACAAAGTGGAGCTGTTAGGTTCGCTGCTTCAGGAGAATAGCAATATCATGGGCGTTTCGATTGGATCTGGTCCTCCAATGGCCATTGAAGATTTTGCGCTTGGAACTACCTATCGATTGCCTCATCAAAATCAGAATGAAGGACTGAGCGCAGAAATGAAAATTGCCGACCCCAACTATCTTTCATTGTACACACTGGAACTAGTTGCAGGCCGAAATTTCATTGACAATAAGAACCATTTCGATGAATTTATAATCAATAGGAGAATGGCAAGTTCGATGGGTTGGAGTCCTGAAGAAGCCTTAAATCAAAAGTTAAGAATCAACGAAGGAGAAGCAACGATTGTTGGAGTAATAGAAGACTTCCACAATCAGTCTTTGAAAGACGATATTACACCGGTCGTTCTTATGAATTGGCAAGCCTGGAGGTGGCAAGCTTCCATCAAAATCACTTCTTATGACGGGTTGATAGCTTGTGAAGAGATTTGGAAATCACTCTTTCCAAACCAAATATTTAGCTACCACTTTCTCGATGACTCCATTGCCAATGAATATGTGATAGAGCAACTCATCTTTAAAGGTTTGCGATTCTTATCGACGTTAGTCATTCTTATCGGATGTCTTGGTTTACTCGGATTGGTTTCATTTATGGTTATTCAGAAAACTAAAGAAATTGGTGTTAGAAAAGTTCTTGGAGCTAGTGTAACTCAAATACTACTCTTATTTTCCAGGAACTTTATCATCCTAATTTTGGCCGGGTTTCTTGTGGCTGCTCCCTTCTCCTACTACTTCTTGGATCAATGGCTCAATTCCTTCGAATATCAAATTCCATTATCACCGTGGATGTTTGTAGCTGGTGGAGCGATTACCCTTGCATTAGGTGCTTCCATTACAATAATAAAATCATTGAGTGCTGCTAGCGCTAACCCGATTGACGCATTGAGGAATGAATAAGCGCCCACCAAAATATACACTTAAATTCTTCCGATGGTTTTGTCATCCAGACTATCGAGAAGATATCGAAGGAGACCTCAACGAAAGGTTTGATCAAAAACCTTCCAAATGGAATTTTGCATTGGAGGTTATGAAGCTACTTCGACCAGAAATAATTAGACCCATTACCGGAACAAAAAAACTGAATTACTACGGAATGTTAAAACATTACTTACTCATCACTTTTCGGAGCTTTAAGAAGGAGAAAAGCTACACTGTCATCAATCTATTCGGCCTGATTTTATCCATTAGTGTCAGCCTTTTGATTTGGCAATATATTAATGCTGAAAAGTCAGTAGACAGTTTTCATTCTAATGTAGCTAACAAGTTCAGAGTGAATTACTCGTTCTTTCAAGGTGGAGCACTTAAAAGGACCGAGTCTATGACGCATAATGGCTTAGGTCCTGAAGTTGAAAAGTCCCTAGCTGGAGTTAAAAATATGGTGAGGGTGAGACCCATGTTCGCTGATGAAGGGGTAATCTTATCTCACAAATCTGAAAATGTCTTTTCCTATGGAGCCTACTACGTTGAGGATTCGTTTTTAGACTTCTTTAATTATCCGCTAGAGACAGGAATTGCAGGTGAAGCGCTCTCTAAACCAAATAGTATTGTATTAAGCAAAGAAGCCGCGATAAGGCATTTCGGTGATGAAAATCCAATGGGGAAAACGATACACATTAGCGGTGGCGCCTTGACCGGAGATTTTATTGTTACAGGAGTTTTAAAGAAGACCGCAAAAAGAAGTCACTTCGATTTCGAATATCTGATTCCACTCGAATACATGCTTGAGCATTACGGAATTTATACTAGACATAATGAATGGCACTGGTCAAATTTTTATACTTTTTTGGAGTTGGAAACTGGTACCTCTCAAAAAGGATTTGCGGGGCTTGTAGATGATATCATAAAAGGGAATATCGGTGAAGATTTGGCCTCCAGAGATGAAACCCTTAAAAGCAGTTTCCAGCCAATCAGCAATATCTATTTAGATCGAGCTTTGGATGGAGATAGCGGACTCTTCAAAGGAAATGCACTCAATCTTCAAATATTTTCGATAGTGGCTATCGTCGTTTTACTAGTCGCTAGCATCAATTACATCAACCTTGCATCAGCAAGAGCAATAAAGAAGAAAGACGAGGTTTCGCTGAAAAAGGCTATTGGAGCAAATGAACCACAGCTGATTGTGCAGTTTCTATTTGAATCATTACTTCTCAATATATTCTCTTTCGGTGTTTCTCTCATAGTTTGTTATTTGATAAGTACAAACCTTCATTCTCTCATAGGAATTGAAATGGATTTCTTACTTATTCAAAATCAGGAATTTTGGATGATTGCTCTACTAGCTCTTTTAGCTATCAGTCTGCTAACTGGTATGTATCCCGCACTCTTAAGTATCAAGCTGGGATCACTTCGATTATCGAAAAGCCAGATGCTTACTACTTCAAAAGGCTCGCTCATAAGAAAATCCCTCATGGGTTTTCAGCTACTCATTTCTTTGGTTTTAGTAGCAGCAACCTGGCTTGTATACAACCAGGTTAGTTATATGAAAAATGCAGAGATGGGTATAGCTACGGATCAACTATTTGTGGTTCAAGGCCCCAGAGCCGTCATCGAAGAAGGAAGGGATGTCATGGTAACTAAAGAAAAGCGATTCAAAGAAGAGCTGCTTAATCACTCAAGTATCGAATCAATAAGTGCAACAAGCAATGTACCAAGTACAGGAGAAGTCTGGTCTGGTGGCACTAGAAAGCTAGGTGACCCAATCGATAGCCAAATGCAAGCAGATGTTATTCTCGTTGATCACCACTTCTCAAAGACATATGATTTAGAACTTTTGGCCGGTGACCATTTACGTGAAGACATGCGAGAGTACGAAGGAGTTTTAATAAATGAAACAGCATTAGCAACGTTTAACATCAGCTCTCCTGCTGAAGCAATAAACCATAAGCTCGTGCTGACAAATTGGGACACCATGAGAATTCATGGAGTTGTAAAAGATGTCAACTGGAATTCACTACACGATGCGGTAGAACCTACCATTTATTCAATCAGTAATTATCCTGCATTTTTCACATTTAAAGTCAATACAGAAAATTTACAGGAAACATTAGGTTTGATTGAAAGCTCCTACAATGAGCTTTATCCTAAAGACCCGTATATCAATTTTTTCCTTGATGACGA
>CAZWLS010000032.1:16246-19829 GCA_964634415.1 uncultured Roseivirgaceae bacterium
CAACTCGCTCTACGAGTCTGAAAAGCAATTCGGTCAAATTTTCGGAGCCATGGCACTTATCGCTATCAGCATATCAAGCTTAGGCCTGCTTTCATTAATCGCTTATTCGCTATCTCAAAAAGTGAAAGAAATTGGGATAAGGAAGGTACTAGGAGCCAATAGCAAACAACTTTTTCAACTCCTTTCCAAAGAGTATGTTCAGGTACTTCTTGCATCTTTGGTTGCCGCAATTCCAATCATATTTATTGGAGCGAAAAATTGGTTAGACAATTTCGCATACCGGGTTGAAATCAATATTGATTTATTCTTACTTCCGACTATTGCCATATCTCTGATTACCTTCATTACTATCAGCAATAAAATCTTGACGGCAATGCGAATCGATCCTGCTGAGCAATTGAGAGATGAATAAATTAAGATGAGATTTAGCAAGATCAACAAAGCCAACAACTTCTCCGTTTATGGATAGATGACAAATAATTCCATACGCTTGGCATCACTTTTTTTGCTCTACGCTCAATTGGTGTTCGGCCAGCATTCAAAGCTTTGGGGAGTAACTTCAGAAGGAGGCAAACACAACGCTGGCACCATATTTTATCTATCCAATAACGGATCTAAATTCACAAAAGTCCATGACTTTGATGGCTCATCAGGTTACCCATTTTCAAGCCTCACCTACAGCAATGGAAAGATCTGGGGCATGACTGCTAAAGCAATTTTCACTATCAATGTTGATGGAAGTAATTACACCGAAATCCATAGGTTCAATGGAACCAATGGCATCAATCCAAAAGGAGAATTGCTAGAGCATAATGGCAAGCTATGGGGAATGACTTATGAAGGTGGATCAGAAAATTCAGGTGTCATATTTACCGTCACCCTAAAAGACATGAAATATCAAAAAATCTATGATCTTAAACGTGCCGATGGATCCAACCCTAGGAACAGTCTACTAATCCATGATGATCAATTTTTTGGCGTAACATCAAGAGGTGGCCGATACGGAAAAGGAACAATTTTTAAGCTCAATCTTGATGGGAGCAATTTTAAAAAGGTTTATGAATTTTCTAACAGTGATGGAGGTGAACCTGAAAGTGGCTTAGTATTCGCAAACGGCAAGTTTTGGGGAATGACTGCCAGAGGTGGAAAAAACAATGAAGGATATGTATACAGCATCTCAGCTGATGGCTCAAATTTCAAAAAAGTGCACGACTTGATCTATCCTACTCTTGGCGACTTGATAAAATTTGATAACAAACTCTGGGGTATGATGTCCCTCCGAGGAGCAAACAATTGTGGAGAAATCTTTACTATCCATCCATCTAATTCTACTCACTCTAGCATACACAATTTTGATTGCGAAAATGGACGTTTCCCAGAGGGCAACCTCTACGAAAGCGGCAATAAACTCTGGGGCATGACGAGGTTTGGCGGAACTTCCAACATGGGTGTTATTTTCTCCATTTCTAAAGACGGAAGAATATTTACAAAAATCAAAGACCTCGACAATCAAACAGGTGGCGTGCCTTATGGACAGCTGATTGAAGTGTTTTGATTGAATAACTATTTATATAGTTTAATTACTATTATTATAGTTATAATTGTATATGCATAAAATCAACTTCAAAATTGCATGTAGAAGTCTTTGGAAGAAAAAAGGATTTACAATAATCAATTCGCTTGGACTTGCTATTGGACTAGCTAGCTGTATGCTGATTGTTCTTTTCGTTCAGCACGAATACTCATACGATGAAGATTTTAGGGATTCGAGTCGTATCTATCGCATGGTAGAGCAACGCATATCACCTGAGCGAACTGAGATTAATGGTCATGTCCCGTATTCTTTTGTTGGTACAATGGTGGATGACTTTCCAGAGGTAGAAATTGCAACTGCTGTTGCAGGTCCTTTTGAAAACCAAAATGTCTCTATAAAATATGATAGCACAGTTCAGGCCAATTTTTTAGAAGACCACGTGTTAATCGCAGACAGTAATTTCTTCAAGGTTTTTGACTTTAAAATGATTAGTGGAGATGGATCATCAGCGCTTCAAAATCCAAATAGTATCGTTTTGAGTGAAAGCACTGCTCGACGCTTCTTTGGGAAAGAAAATCCCTTAAATAAAGTAATTCAAATTGGAAGAAGAAGTTCAGTTGTGACGGGTGTTTGTGAAGACCCGCCACCAAACTCACACTTCAAATTCTCTTACATTGTTTCTTCAACTACTGTGAAGTGGTTTAGTCAAAAGACATTCAACCTTCGATATGCCATGTGCTATTTCAAGCTCAAGCCCAACGTGAGTCTAGCAAATTTAGAGAGCAAATTCCCTACGATGATAGACACATATCTGGCAGGTGAAATTGAGCGAATAAATAATGTCAATTGGAATGATTTTAAGGCGGCAGGAAATGGGTATAATTATTTCTTACGACCGCTGACTTCTGTTCACCTTGATCAAGAAATAAATGATGGGATGAAGGCCGGAGGAAATCCGATAGTGCTTAAAATACTTATAATAGTCACTCTTCTCATCTTCATTATAGCAAGCATTAATTTCATGAATCTATCGACAGTTAGGTCAATGGAAAGAGCACGGGAGGTTGGTATAAGAAAAGTAATGGGATCACAGAAAAATCAGCTTATTTTTCAATTTCTTTCTGAATCTTTCATAATAAGCCTTATTGGAGTTGTTTTAGCAACTATGTTGACGGTTGGGTTGATTCCCTTTTTTAACACTTTATTCGACTCAGCTATCCATTTTGAATTTTCATTTAATTCGATAGCCATTTTAGTACTAATAACTGTTTTTGTTTCTCTTATTTCTGGATTGTACCCTGCTTTTGTGATTTCAGCATATAAGCCAGTTGTTGCCCTAAAGGGCAATGCTACTACAAGAAAAGGCTCGTTTTTAAAAAATGGACTTGTAGGATTTCAATTCTGGATTTCAATTATCCTCATTATAAGTGCTTTGGTATTTCAAAAACAAATTCAGTACTTGGGAAATAAGGATCTTGGATTTGATAAAGATCACTTGCTTGTAATAGAGGGTACTTTTCATATGGATGCAAACTACACACGTCCATTTCTCGAAGAAGCCAGATCGATACCTGGAGTAAAGGAAACGGCTGGAACACTCTGGGTGCAAGGTCAAGGTACATGGTCTGATGAGTACACGATTGAAAATTCTCGCACAGTCCATACAATGAGGCGAGTGCCAATTGGTGATAGAATTGCAGAAGTTTTAAAGTTCGAATTAATTGAAGGAGAGTTCTTTTCTGAACAATCCGACGACAAAGAATCTGTAATTATAAATCAGGCCGCTTTAGAGGCTTTTGGTATTGAAAATCCAATCGGAAAAAAACTAAATATGCTCGTTCATGACGAGGGATCTTTGAATAAAACAGCATTCAAAATAAAAGGGGTGATAAAAAATTTCAATTTTCAATCGCTGAGAAACGAAGTTGAGCCTCTCGTAATCCAGAGTAATGAAGTCTTTAATGGAAGAATGTCTTATATCCTGGTGAAGATCAATGGTACAAACATTGATCAGACAATTTCTCTCCTTGAGAAGAAATGGAATAAGAG
>CAZWLS010000033.1:0-19387 GCA_964634415.1 uncultured Roseivirgaceae bacterium
CAACAAGCGCAACAGTCTCCTCATCATTCATTGCCATTCTTCCGAATGTCTCTTTAATATCAATAGCAGATTTAAGAGGGTCAGGGTTTCCGTTAGGTCCTTCTGGGTTTACATAGATCAGACCCATTTGAACAGCACCTAGTGGATTCTCTAGTTCTCTGTCTCCTGTATATCTCTTGTCGCCCAACCATTCCGTTTCAGCACCCCAGTAAATGTCTTCTTCCGGTTCCCAGATATCTGCTCTACCGCCTGCGAAACCAAACGTCTTAAAGCCCATCGATTCTAAAGCGCAGTTTCCTGCCAATATCATCAGGTCTGCCCAAGAGATCTTTTTCCCGTATTTCTTTTTAATAGGCCATAGAAGAAGTCTTGCCTTGTCCAGATTACCATTGTCAGGCCAGCTATTTAATGGTGCAAATCGCTGTGTACCGGTACCTGCTCCACCTCTACCATCTTGGATTCTATACGTCCCGGCGCTGTGCCAAGCCATTCTAATGAAGAAAGGACCATAATGTCCATAATCAGCAGGCCACCAATCTTGAGAATCTGTCATCAGATCATAAAGGTCTTGCTTGATTGCATTTAGATCTAGACTTTTGAACTCTTCCGAGTAGTTAAAACCTTCATCCATTGGATCGGATAGGGAAGAATTCTGTCTTAGAATATTCAACTTAAGTTGATTAGGCCACCAATCTCTGTTGGACGTCCCTCCGCCAGCGCTTTGATTTAAAACTCCGCCGAGGTAAGGACATTGGCTTGCATCTGCATATTTATCAGAATGATTAGTCATATTGGTATGGGTTTAATACTTTAACTGAAGTAAAATTAGTATTACGATAATTTATAAATTTTATATGGTTATAAGTCTAACCTATGCTAAAAACTTATTGGGTTTTCTGCTAATCCTTTCCATCTCACTGGCCAATGCCCAACCACCTAAAAAGTTTAAAACTAAATATGATCGTGATGATTTAGATCTGGTTCCAGCTGTTCCAGATTATTCACAAATGAAATATTGGATTGCACATCCTGATACAGAAGACATGGCAGACATGGTTCCAGGAAAAGGAGAGTTGAAAGAGAATCAAGCCGCCGCAGAAGTTGATGTATTTTTCATTTATCCAACAATCTATACTAAAAAGCAAGACAAAGAACATCCGTGGTTTGCGGATGTCAACGACGAAAAGCTGAATAAAGAAATCGCTAATTCTACTATTAAAAATCAAGCGTCAGTTTTTAATGGATCCGGTAAGATTTATTCACCATTGTATAGACAAGCGCATATTGGAGTTTATTACATTGACAACCTACCTCTTAAGGTTGAGGCGTTAGATTTTGCATATCAAGATGTGAAGAATGCATTTGAGTATTACCTAGAAAACTGGAACAATGGACGTCCAATTATTATCGCCTCGCATAGCCAAGGGACTAATCATGCGGTTAACCTATTGAGAGACTTTTTTGAAAATCGGCCGCTTATGGATCAATTAGTAGCAGCATATATTGTGGGAATGCCGCTAGACAAAGGAACCTTCTCTTACATTCCTACATGTAATGATTCAGACGATACCGGTTGTTGGCTTACCTGGAATACTTATGCCAAAGATTACTATCCCAAAGATCATGATTTTTGGTATGCAGATGCCTTGAACGTGAATCCTCTGAGCTGGACCACGGATACTGCCTATGTTTCGGCGGATTACAACAAGGGTGGGATATTGAGAAATTTCAGAAAAATACGCCCGGGTATATCAGATGCTCAAAACGCAGATGGTATGCTTTGGATTGATAAATTGAATTTTTTCTGGAGTTTTCTCATAAACTGGGACCGCTATCACATTGTAGATTACAATCTTTTCTATATCAATATCAGAGAAAATGTTGAGGAGCGAGTAAAATCATATGGAGCTGCAAAAGACTAGCTGTCTTCGTACTGTTCAAGAAACTTTGGAAGTAAGTCCATCATGAGTTCGTAGATCGCAAACTCAGAGGCACTAGCTAGATAGGCATCTGAGAAATTACAGTAAGCAATAAAGCTTGTTAGTTTGTCGCCCTCAAGTTTCGTGTTTTCGCCTACCCACTCTCTTGTAAATTTCAATCTTGCTTTTTCGGTTACATATTTAGTCTTGCGGATATGTTGCATCTTCCGTTTTTCTTTCTCTTTCTTACTTACAGAATGATGGATAGCAGATACAGGGTGGAAAAACACAAATATTGGATTGAGATATTCACTTTTTTCTAACTGGGGATAAGGGTCCATTACAACTTTCGGGACTCCGAAAATCTGAAATGTGGTGTCTTCCACCTTTTCTTCAATGATTAATTCTTTGAATCGTTCATACTCTGGAAATTCACCAACCACGACTTCATCCAGATAAATGGTATTTAAAGGCAACACGAACTCCATTTCTTCCGAATCGAACCAAGTAGAATCTGCAATCCAAGCAAGTGTTTTATGACCTACGTTTGAAAATACTAGGGTATCACCCGCGCGAGCAGGTAGTTTGAATTTTCCATCTTTATTTGTTGAAGTAAGGCTTCCAGCGTTAATGTTTTGAATATGAGCTCCTATCAGTTTTTCATTTGAAAGACTGTCCTTGACAACACCATATATGTAAGTACGTTGCGCACTAACGTGCCATCCACATAAGACTAGCGATATGAAAATGAGCTTTTTCATTTACCCAAATATCCCATTTAATGATCTATAGATATAGAAATTAAGATTTTTTAACCTCACCCTACTTTAAATGGAATGCAAAAAATCAGACTAAGGTTGCCTGAAAGTTTTACGCCTAATATTTAAGTTCTCCCCAACAAACCATAAGTATATTGGTTAAGACCGTATGGTTAACATTACTAAACATTCAGGGATATATACATTGAAGGTGGAGCAATTTCTACCTATATCATTAGATAAGGCCTGGGATTTTTTTTCTTCTCCAAAAAACTTAGAAAGAATCACTCCTAGCCATATGGGTTTTAAGATAACCTCCGGAGAGCCTGGAAGCATGTATCCTGGCCAAATCATTTCATATAAAGTTTCTCCACTTCCTGGCATAAAGACAAGCTGGGTAACTGAAATTACTCATGTAGAAGATCAAAAATTTTTTGTCGACGAGCAACGATTCGGTCCATATAGCATGTGGCATCATGAACATCATTTTGAAATTAAAGACAATGGGGTCCTGATGATCGATAAGGTATCTTATAAAATACCATTTGGAATCCTGGGGCATATAGCGCAAGTCTTATTTGTGAAAAAACAACTTGCTGGAATTTTTAACTATCGAGTAAAAGTGCTTGACGAGATGTTCAAAGAGTAGCCTATCTTTAATGACGGTGTAAAATCGATATTGATATGGACCGTCGAAAAGTATTAAAAGGATTAAGTCTAGGGATGGCGTCTCTGCCGTTTCTATCTGTTAAAGCAAGCCAAGTTAACATTTCTGAATACAAGAATCAATTTGATTCTAACCCTTCGGATGAAAAATTTTGGAGGAAGTTTAGGAGAGATTTCTACGATGTGCCTAAGGACTTCATCAATCTAGAAAATGGGTATTTTGGTGTGCAGCCTAAACCCGTTTATGAAGCTTACCTCAAGAATATTGAGATGGTGAACATAAACTCATCTCGTTTTTTAAGGACAAAGTATAGCAAGGAGATCAAAGGAATAGTTGCTGACCTTGCAGCTTTTGCAGGCATTGATCCTGAAGAAGCACTAATCACAAGAAATGCAACGGAGGCACTGAACATTGCCATACAAGGGCTCGATTGGAAAGAAGGAGATGAAGTGATTCTTTCTGGTCAAGATTACTTCAGTATGATCGAGGCCTTTGAAATGCTTGAAATCCAAAAAGGCATTAAAATAAAACGCGTTAAAGTTCCACTAACGCCAAATGATGATGAAGAAATTCTGTCTCAGTATGAACAGGAAATCACACCAAAAACTAAATGTATCCTTGTCACTCACATGATTCATTTAACTGGTCAAATCATGCCAGTAAAGAAAATTTCAGATCGTTTTAAGCCGCAAGGAATTGACATCATTGTTGATGCCGCACATAGCTTCGCCCAATTAGAATTTGGATTGAAGGACTTAGGTGCTGACCTTGTAGGAGTAAACCTTCATAAATGGTTTGGAAATCCATTAGGTGCGGGACTTCTGTATGTGAATAAGAATCGCATTAAAGACCTAACTCCATTATTTGGAGACAGCGGAAGAGAAAAAGATGACATCCGTAGGTTGGGCCATTTTGGAACACTTTCGGTGCCTACACTTCTAACAATAGCTGATGCTTTGGAATTCAACCAGACAGTGACGTTACCGGTTAAAGAGAACCGTTTACGATACCTTCAAAACTATTGGACTTCAAGGGCCAAGGATATTTCGAACGTAGTTATTACCACACCAACTCAAGAAGACAGAAGTTGTGCAATTGCAAGCTTCAAAATTGAAGGGAAAGAGACAAAAGATGTCATTGCTAAACTTTATGATGATTGGAAAGTATTTACTGTGATTCGATACTTAGAAGATCAAGAAGTCGTTCGGGTGACGCCAAGCTTATATAATCTTACTTCTGAATTAGATACCTTACTAAAAGCATTGAAATCAATCGCATAACATTTTTGCAAATGAAAAACTTGTTAAAGCTTGAAGAGCTGCTAATGTTTCTTCTTTCGATTTATTTGTTCAGTTTTCTCGACTATGCATGGTGGATTTATCTCGTTTTTATTCTTACTCCTGACATAGGTATGCTTGGCTATTTAGTCAGCACCAACTTGGGTGCAATGCTTTATAATATCTTCCATCATAAAGGTGTAGCAATAGTTATTGGATTTTTAGGATTTTGGTGGGCCATTGTCGAGCTCCAGCTAGCTGGGATTATACTATTTGGTCATGCAAGTATGGATCGCATATTTGGATATGGATTGAAGTATAATGACAACTTCAAGCATACACATCTAGGAAATCTATAAGCATTGTCGTGATTTCTATCGTCATACCAACTCTCAACGAGGTAACGAACATTAATGCAACAATTCAGCATACTTTGAGTGTGGCAGATAGACCAGAAGCGCTAGAAATTATTGTGGTTGATGCCGGTAGCATGGATGGTACACTTGACCAAATAAAAAATAAAGAGGCAAAGGTCTACTGTATGCCAGAATTTGCAATGAGGAAGTATGATAGTTTGAATTATGGTTTGAATCATTCAACTGGTGAAATAGTGATGTTTCTAGACGCCGATACACTACTGCCGCAGAATTTTGATTTGGCCATTTACAGAGAGCTTTCGAACAGCAAAGTTGTAGGTGGAGCATTTGAATTTTCCTTTCATCAACCAGATTGGAAGCTATCCCTTTTGACCATTATCAATCGCATTCGCTACCGATTGGACAAGGCCTATTATGGGGACCAGGCCATCTTCGCAAGAAGATCCACGTTATTAGCGATTGGTGGAGTTCCTAAACAACCGCTGATGGAAGCTGCGTATCTGAGCAAAGCACTCAGAAAGCTTGGAAGGTTGAGTCTTATTAATCCTGGCATTGTTACATCTCCACGACGATTTGACGATCTTGGTTTTTATAAAGTAGCTTGGTTTGATACCAATATGTTCATTCGTTTTAATTTAGGCCTACCTGTCTCCAGATACGCAGATAAGTACTGGAGCAAAAACCTAAACCCAAAATGAACCAGCAACCCCTCGTTTCCATCATAATGGCGGCAAAGGATACCGCACCTTACCTTCCCAATTGTATTGATTCTATTACCAGGCAGACCTATAAAAACTGGGAGCTAATAGCTATCAACGATCATTCTTCGGATCGAACCCCAGACATATTGAATTGGTATGCTGATAAAGATGACAGAATCAAAGTGGTTCATAGCAAAAGAGAGAAACTAATCCCAACGCTAAAAGAAGGGTACGCTGTAGCTAAAGGAGACTTGATCAATCGGATGGACTCTGATGATAAGATGCCTGAAGATAAGCTTGAAGTACTAGTTAATGAGTGGCTCAAATATGGTAAGGGACATATCATTGCTGGCGGCACAGAACATTTCGTTGATAAGGGAGAAATTGGAGATGGTTTTCGTAGATATGAGGAGTGGCTGAATGATGTTGCAAGAAACGAAAAGCATTATCAGGAAATCTACCAGGAGTGTGTGATTCCATCTCATTGTTGGATTATTCATCGAGATGATTTTGATAGTGTAGACGGCTTTAATCCAGAAATTTATCCGGAAGACTACGATTTATGTTTTCGCTTTTATAAAAAAGGCTTGAAAGTACATGGACTTGATAAAGTTCTTCACTACTGGAGGGACAGAGCCGACAGAATTTCCAGAACATGGGAGGAGTATAAAGACAATAGGTATTTCGAAATGAAGCTTCGATATTTTTATCAGCTAGATAGAAACCGAGAGCGTCCGCTGGTACTTTGGGGTGCTGGTAAAAATGGGAAAGACTTAGCTAAACTGCTTTTAGAAGAGGAGGATACATTTCATTGGGTTTGCGACAATGAGCGAAAGATTGGTAAAGACGTTTATGGCATTAAGATGCAGCACTTCGAGGAAATTACGGAGTTCCAAAATCCACAAATTCTCATTGTAGTGACCTCACCAGAAGATAAAATCATAATTCGTAATCAGTTAGCGTCTTGGGGTAAAGAACCCGTCAATGATTATTGGTTTTTTGCATGAGTAGTGTTTCTAAACATATCCTACCTGTAATTGTAATTGCTCAATTTTTTTGTACCTCACTTTGGTTCGCGGGAAATGCAATAATGCCTGAATTGGCCATTAAATTAGACTTAGCCTTAGCTGATACAAGTTACATGGCTTCATCAGTGCAATTTGGCTTTATTATTGGCACACTGGTTTATGCGATTCTTACTATTTCAGATAGATTTCATCCATCAAAGGTCTTTTTCCTCAGTGCGCTTTTAGGCGCACTTTGCAATGCTGTAATGATAGCTGAGCTTTCATTTACAGGTGTTCTTCTTTTTAGATTTTTTACCGGCTTTTTCTTAGCAGGAATCTACCCTGTAGGTATGAAAATAGCCGCTGATTACTATAAAGATGGGCTTGGAAAAGCACTTAGTTTCCTGGTAGGAGCATTAGTTCTTGGCACAGCTTTTCCTCATTTTATTGCGAGCCTTGATACCTCCTTGGATTGGAAAAGCGTGGTAGTGGTAACTTCATTTTTAGCCGTGATTGGAGGTTTATTAATCGTCCTTTTGGTAAAGGAAGGGCCTTACCGAAAAATTGGCCAAAAGCCTAAGTTCAAAGCTATGGGAAGTGTTTTTAAAGATTCTGAATTTCGAGCAGCAGCTTTTGGATATTTTGGACATATGTGGGAGCTGTACGCGTTCTGGGCATTCGTACCGGTTATTATCCGTAACAATGGCCACCTAAGGTTTTATGAAAATGACACCATCTCTTTTCAATCTTTTTTGATCATCGCAATGGGGTCAGTTGCATGCTTTATCGGGGGATATATTTCTGAAAAATTTGGGACCCAAAGGACTGCAAAATTATTTCTTACCCTATCTGGTTTATGCTGTATTTTATCTCCATTCTTTTTTGAATTAGATAGAATATATTTCCTTGGCTTAATGACTTTTTGGGGAATGGTCGTGATTGCGGATTCACCACTGTTTAGTTCACTGGTTGCCAATAGAGCAGTTCCAGAATTGAAAGGAACTGCCATTACTATTGTAAATAGCATTGGGTTTGCAATTACTATAGTGAGTATTCAGTTGGTCGGCTATATGATTGAAAATTTTGATGAACGACTGGTACTATTGCCATTGGCGATTGGTCCTTCATTAGGATTATTTGCCCTCAGAATACCTACTTCCGAGTCATCTTGAATACCTCAGTCCACTTCTTGTCGCCGTTTTTAAGGTCCAATTTGATTTCCATTTCATTTTCAGATTTCAACTCAAAAATGAGTCCTTTGAGTACAATTTTATTCTCTGTAAACTCGATCAATTCGAAATGCACGAAATCTTCTTTACTCTCCCAAGAGACCATTTCAGGATTAAAATGCTTGAGCTTCAACCCGGTTTCATCCAAGACTAGAAATTCATAAAAATTTAGGCTGCCGTCACCATTATGATGCCTGTATACTCCCATCATGGTTCCATCCTCAGATGGTGTCGACCAAATTTCTTCTGACGTACCTCCAAATCCATCTCCGGTCCAAGTCCCTGCAAGCCAGCTGTATGGTGTTTTACTTTCTTGACTTAGCGCTGCAATACTTGTAAGAGTGATTGCCAATAGTGTTAGGTTTAGTTTCTTCATGTCTTTTTTCTTCAATGACGATAGAATGAAAGCTAACTGGACAATTCGTCGCGCATTTTTTTTAACCTTTCTGGTTCATGCGCAATCCAAGTTTTTAATAAGTCATTCATCATGGTCATGAATTTTGCGGACTTTAACTCACTATTTAGGGGGTCATCCAGAAAATTTTTAAGATCAGACAAAGCCGGTATTTGTTTGAGTTCATCGTTGGTCAGCATCCAAGAACCCATGGACCAGTTTTCAAAAATTCTATCCTTGGAGAACCCTTTTACCCACTGTGTAACTTGATGATGACGTGGGTCTTTCCATATTTTACCAAATAGCGTCACCACGCTTTCTTCAGGTCCTTCCAGGTATTGTAAGAATTTATTTTCAATACCTAGTAAGATTCCCGTAACCCCATTAGCTGGATTGTTTTTTTGAGAAGAAAGGGTAATATCCCTCAGCATTTCGATGGTCATCTTCTCCTTAGGTGTACTTGTGTATATAGTGTAGTAGGTCATTAGGTTGTAGCTCGTCATCTGAATTTAATAAAAATTGTGAATGGATGTAGCGTCTAATTATGGATATTTAGCTTTATGAAAAGCTTCCTTCAGTTTGTTTTTTATGTCTTATTGGTCTTTTTCCTTCTTTCTTCAATCATTTCGATGTTTGATGATCGGGTGAATCAGCTACCTAATTGTGATGACAATTATGTCGTAATCAACGACAATAATGATCGCCTGCACCAGAGAGAATGGGACTTTGTAAGTCAATCCAATTCGTTTTGTGTTTCCTACAACACCATAGAATCAACGAGCCTTGAATCAGGTGAAAATCGAAATGAGATTGAAATTAATAGAGAGGAATATGAGGAAATATGGGGCCACATCTATTCGGAGCTAGTTGCTGATAGTAAGCGATATATTCAATTCTTAGCTGATTCGCTTGTTGGTGTTTCTAAGACAAACAACTTATCTAGAGATGAACTTGCCGAGCTAATCGTGTCTTTTGTTCAAGATATTCCCTACAGCTATGTTCGGTCGAAACCATGTGTGGAGTCTGACAATAAAGGGAAGCCGTGTATTGGAAACATAGCATTTGGCCTTTTGTCTCCATATGAATTTATTCATTCACTTTATGGCGACTGTGATACACGCACGGTTTTGATTTATGCCATACTTGAATCCTTGAATTATGACCCGATGATTGTGGTGAGCAATGAATATGCACACGCCATGTTGGCCTTAAATATTGCTGCCTCTGGAGACCATCTGAAGCATCGAGGAAAGAACTATTACTTTTGGGAAACTACGGGTAAGGGATGGCCGATAGGAATGCTCCCTCCAAATTCAAATAATGTCAACTATTGGAAAATAGCACTTGTCAATGAACTCTAAAATTGCCTTACTAGCTCTAATTGAAATAATCTCAGCCATTACTATTGGGATTTTCATTCTCGCATTGACCTACAAAATCGTGCAATGGGTTGGTAGAAAGTACTATAAAATTCAAGACTACAATTTGTCGTACAGCATTTTTACCTCAGCAATTATTCTTTCTGTTGGAATCATGATCAGTGGGATTGTTCAGCCGTTGATTTCTTCTTTCAGACTCTTAAATCGGAGCGCAAATAGCTTTAGCCTTGCTTTTGAATATATCGCTACTGGAGCTATTTATATTGCGATAGCTTACACATCAACAGTTTTGATCGGTCTTATAAGTACGTTTTTATACAGCAAACTCACCCCGATAGATGAGTTTGAAGAGATAAGAAAAAACAATGTTGGTGTCTCCCTTATTATCAGCAGTATATTGATTACGCTGACATTGCTTACCAAAGATGGCGTCATGCTTTTGATCGAGGCAATTATCCCATATCCTGAATTACCACCTATTTAGGATTCAATTTTCCTGCAAGCATAGAGAGTTGAAGCTCAACACGTTTCATTTCTCTGATCGTAGCGTTTTTGTTCATTTCCATTAGATGGAAGATTTTGATATAGGTAATCGAAATCATCGTGACAATGATACCAATACCAAACTTGATCAATTCGGCCGTCTCCGAAGTAGTGAAAAATCGATATGCGAAGTATACGCAAAACCCAAAAACAACGACCTGAACAATAATTGTTAACGTATTGAGCCACTTTAGCTTCCCGTCAAACAGTCCTCCTATCATCTCAAGCAGGTTTTGTTCATCATATGAATCAAATAGTTCCTTCTCATCTGCTGACAAAGCCTCTTTGATCAACTGATCGATTTCTTCATTCTTTTTCATCTTCATAAAATTTGTTTTCCAAAATATTTTTTAAGTACTCTCGCCCCCTAAAGAGGCGAGACTTTATTGTTCCAACAGGCAATTCCAATATTCCTGCTATGGTGATTATTGATAAATTTTCTTGATAGAAAAGCTGAATTACGCTCCTCTGTTCTTTTGGCATCTGATCAATAGCGACCTTTAACGCCTTCAATGTTTTTTCGGGTGCTCTACTGGTGTTATCATCAAATTCAGCTTGAGCTTGTTCGCGGATTGTTTCCCTTTTTCTATCTACTTGATTAGATCGTATCCAGTCTATGGACATGGTGGTAGCAATGCGTAATGACCACCCTTGAAATGCACTCGGATCTCTTAATGTTTTTAATTTTTTTATGATGACTATCCAAGCTTCTTGCACAATGTCTTTAGTGGCAGAAGCGTCTCTGGTTGTATTGTATACGCGGCCAATCATTTTTGAATTCCATCGCTTCACGAGGAGTTCCAAAGACTTGCGATCTCCAGCTTGGCAATTGATAACCAGCCATTCTTCAATTATTTGATCCGAAGGTTTCATTTCTTACCCTTTAGTCGGATAGATCTGTGTAAGGTTCAATTAATTATTCAGGAAGGTAGCCAAATTGCTGCAGTTCCTCCTTTTCAAAGATGCTTTGTAAGTAGCCGTCGGTTAGAAAGTAAAACCTTGAACATACATCTAAAACCGTCCGATAGCTATGATCGGAAAGAATGATCCCTTTTACTCGTGATTGCTTCTTGATATGAGGAATAAGTCTTTCAATTAATACCGGTGAAAGGTAAGAGAAGGGTTCGTCAAGGAGGGCAAACATGGTTGGTGCGTAGAGAATGATGAGTGTTTCTAAGAACCTTGCTTGTCCTTTTGACAGCTGCCCAAGCCTGATATTTTCTATGTCTTTTGTTTCCTCAAATTCCGCTTTTATATCATATAATTCTCTCGCTTCGCGAAAAGACAATTTATCTGGAAGAAAAATATCTTGAGGTAAATAATTAATGAGTCCTTTATTCTCGAAGGGAATGTGATAGTATGTTTTGTTGAATCTCACAGATTGGTTTTCTCCCCGAAGAGAACCAAAGAGTATTTTCATTAGTGTGCTTTTACCTGAGCCATTCCTGCCAACCAACCCCACAATTTCGTTCGTCTCACATTTTACGTAGATATCTGAAAGAATCGTCCTTCCATCAAAGGCGATGTTTATGCTATCGGCTTCAAGTATATTCATCTGAATAGCAGGTTGGCGATGTAAAGTGAAATGACTGTAATGATCAGATCCATTAAAAATGAAGCAACTGCCAGGCGCTTAATTCCCCACCCAAGGTTGAAAAAGAAGTAAATGCGATTATTTCTGAAAAAGTAGAAGTACGCAAAGGTTGCCAGGTACCCGGCCATCTTTGTTAATACGATCTCCCCATGACTTTTTTCACCGTAGGTTACCAGGGTGTAGATGCTTATTAGGGTGAATAGCAGGTTAAATTGGGCAAACTCTGTAAAAACAAGTTTGCTAATACGAATCCATCGCTTCATAGCATGGACACTAACCAAAAGTTAAGCCAAACTGATTTCAAAGAACTTTAACTCGTAAGAAATCAGCTTGACTAATTGAATAAAGATCATTCATCTCTTAAAACACTTGCAGGATTTGTTCTGGCTGCTTTCCATGTCTGGGTGATGATGGTTATGAAGCAAAGAACCATTAAAAAGATGATGCTACCACCGATTTCCCGAATGGTAATATCGGTGCGATAAACGTTTTGGGCCAATATGACCTGATCGAAAAGAACATAGCATATTGGTGTTCCTATGATTATCGCTATTGTCACCATTTTGAAGAATCCTTTCGAGAGTAGAAATATCAACATTTTTTCGGATGCTCCAAATGTCTTCCTTATACCGATCTCTTTCATTCGAACTTGCGTAGAATATATAGCCATTCCAAAAAGCCCTAATGAACTGATGGATATGGCAAGGAACCCTACGAATCCAAAGATCATCATGAAGTCTACCAGGAATTTATAGTAATCTTCAATTTGCCGATCCATAAATTGTGCGTCTACACGATGAACGGGATCAATGGTTTCCCAGACCCTTTCTACATTTTCAAGTGTCTTTATCACATCACTGCTAGCAAGCTTAAGATTTGCAAACTGATAGCTATCATTATTTCTGACTACCAAACTGTAGATATGATCTTCTAAATTTTTGTAAATGATGTCTTCTATCACTCCCACAATCTGGACCGTTTGACCTTGCAGATCAAAGACGGTTCCTAGCGCTTCCGACGGTGAACTCAAACCAAAGCTTTTTACAAAAGTCTCATTTACGATGATGGTGGACTCTCGTGATTTATTTTCATTTAATTCAAAGTTTCTTCCTGCAACCAGTTTTACATCCATGTTTCCAAGGAATACTTCATCTACTGAAATTTGATGCACCCAAACCGTATCGCCATTTCTTGCATCTACGATTTGTAAGTTGTGGGAGGTGCCTACTCCTGCTACATAAGAGGAAAATGACACATCGGAAACCTCTGGGAGTTTCATCATTTCAGCCTTAATAATCTCTGGATCATTTCCTTGCAAGCTGACATTTAAAACATTTGAGCGATCAAACCCCAGATCTTTATTCAAAGAATAACTGTATTGTTTATGTGTTATCACTACAGCCATTACAAAGATTATACTCAGTGTAAACTGCGCCACGATAAGCCCTTTTCTAAAATTAATTCCGGATAGGGTTTTTAAGGTTTTTCCGGATCTTAACGCATTCAATGAACTCAAACGAGCAAAGAATAGTGATGGGCTAAGGCCTGCGATTAATCCTGTGACAATCGCAAAGCATAGAAACCATACAATCAATTGCGGTGTGAGTTCTAATGAAACCATTTCCTCAGCACGAGGCAGAAGACTTATAAATCCAGTTCTCAAAAACTTGAAAAACACAATTCCGAGCAGTAGGGAAAAAAGGGAAAGAATTACCGCTTCGACACTGAATTGGCCAAAAATGGAAGTACGAGATGCGCCGTTAAGTTTTCTAACTCCAACTTCTCTTGCTCGTCTCATGGACCTTGCCATTGATAAGTTGGTATAGTTAAATATGGCAGAGAGTAATATGGCACCCGCTATCACACACAAAATGATTACTGGTAAGATTATCATCTTTGGACCAATCGAATCACTGATATTAGGACCTGGAACAATTTGATTGATGCGTTGCAAATCGAATTTAGCTGTGAAGTAGTCTGGTTCTTTGAAGAAAGTTGGAGCTGTAGTCTCCAACCATCTTTCTACGTTGGCCTTCTCAATATTTTCTGGGATATAGATGTAGTTGTAGTACCGATCAATATTTTCCCAATAATCATGTGTCTTATCTATTTTTCCTTGATTGGCCAATAATGTCGTAGTACTTATTGAAACGATGGCGTCGAATTGTATGTGCGAAAATTGTGGTGGGTCTTTTACAATACCATTCACTATCAATGTTCCAATTCCTTCAATATCTATGGTTTCACCAATTGGATCTTTATTATCATAAGTTTTAGTGACAAAACTCTCTGAAAGTAAAACTGTGAATGGCTCACTTAAAACTGATGAAGGGTTGCCTTTTTTGAGATCGAATGAAAAGAAATCAAAGAAATGCTCATCGGCATATATTCCTTTAATATCAATGTTCTTTTGGTTAGCTGTAGCTAAACCCTGCATTCTTCTTCCAAGATTTGTGACTTGGATGCCGGGTATTTGAAGGGCCATTTCTTGACCAAGAAATCGAGGCGAAGAAGCCTGGGTCTTTAAGGCTTGACCTTGATAATTAGCGGTTGAGATGACCCGGTAGATCTCGTTTTTATGCTCATGGAATTCATCAAATTTGAGTAAGTCAGATATCATTCCTATAACTAATAGCCCGGCAGACATTGCCACCGAAAGACTGAAAATGTTGATGAATGAAAATAGCTTTTGCCTACGCAAGTTTCGCATCGAAATTGTGATGTAACTAGCTAATAGGGCTATTTTATTATTTGAAGATGGGCTAGGTTTTACAACTACTGATGGACGAAGCATCTTTATCACCTCCCAGAAGTAAATTCTTCGCGCTTTGCTCAGGCTATACTTTTGCTTGTTTTTTAAAAAGCTCTCTTCTAAGTCACCTTCTAACTCTTCGAAATAAGGTTCGTTGCAGAAAAATTTGAATATCCGATAAGCATAAGATGGTATATCTGGATGTTTCATAATGTTAGTCTTTTGAGTTTAGTCCTTTTAAGCAGTTCAAGAAAGTTTAGGGATTAGACCCCACATACCCTCTCTTAGCGCCTTCGCCTCCCGTAGAGTTTCTAAGCCGCTATTCGTCACCTCATAGAAGCGTTTTCGTCTTCCGCCACGTTCGGAGGTGGGTGCCCCGTAGTCTGATTGGATAAACCCTTTTTCTTCAAGCCTGGTGAGCGCAGTGTGTAAGGCACCTCTACTGATAGACCGCTTCATCCTGTGATCAATTTCTTCTTGAATGGTTACGCCATAGGCATTCTTTTCTAGTATTAGAATGCTGAGCATTACGATTTCTTGAAACTCGCCTAAATGTGTTCCTTTCATGAACTTTTGTTATTAGATTCTTAAATGGAGACGTAATAATAATTCATTTGTTTCGCAAATGGAGAAAAAATAAATAAGAACCTTCTTCTAGTAGTACGTGTTGCCTATTCAAATAACCAAGAAATGAATCCTTATTGCGATCCTGAAACTGGCATTTGTACTCCTTCAACTTTCGATGACCTTCAATCGATTGGTCAAAATAAACTGACAGAGAAAACCGAGATCATCTATGTTGGCGATCCGATGTGTTCCTGGTGTTGGGGTATCTCCCCTGATCTTATCAAATTGAGAGACTACTATCGGGATAAAGAAGTGGGTTATAGAGTTGTGGTCGGAGGTCTTCGTCCAGGAGGAGGAGATCCCTGGAATGATCAAATGAAAGATTTTCTTAGAGAACATTGGGGTCATGTGACAGAAAAGAGCGGTCAGCCATTTGGATACAAGCTGATGGATTTGGAAGATTTCAATTACGATACAGAACCATCTTGTCGCGCAGTTGTAGCAGCAAGACCCTTAGCTGGTGATAGTGAAATGGAATTCTTCGAAGAGGTTCAACGAAAGTTCTATGTAGAATCTGAAGATCCGGGAGTGACCGAATTCTATCAAAGCATTTGCGAGAAAATGAATATCGATTTTAGTGCCTTCAAATCCCGTTTTGAAAGCGAAGAAGTTCGTTATGAAACGCAAAATGAATTTGTTCTTAATCGTCAATGGGGTGTTCAAGGGTATCCTACCATGGTTCTTCTTCATCAAGATCAACTTTTCATGATAGCACATGGATATGCCACATTCGATCAGATGAAAGCTCAAATTGAGAAAACCATTGAAGAAGTGGCAAAAGGCTGATTTCCGAAAAATCGTCTTAGGCAGTCAAAAAATTAAGCTCCCCTAAGCACTTAGGGTTTATTTTCACTTTTAACATATGGCTTTAGGGGAGCCATTCACAAGTCAGTACTTAGCATCAACCAAAGATTACTGACCCAAATGAAAACTTTCTTCTCACTACTAGCTGTTTTGATTTTTCAGCTAAGCAGCGCACAAAAAGTAGTATACTTTCCAGGCTTTGAATTAATAAATATGGAGCCGAATAGTGGGCTTCAATACTCCACTTCAAAATTGATCAAATCCTACATTGAGGATAACCACGATTACACCGTATTATTAGATGAACGAATTGGTGGCAATGGCTATCTGGGTAGGGAGCCCCTTAGCACTTCAGTGGCAAAATCTACGGAGATAAATGCGCGCTATTTCATGACAGGTGAAATACATTACCTACAAGGGGTGTACATCATTTCGTTAGGTGTATACGAGACAACAACACGAGAGCAGGTTTGGCACGATATGGCTAAAGGTGCTGCAGAACAGGACTTGGATCCACTTCTTTCTCGCTTGGGAAGGTCATTCTTCACCAATCGTACTGCAAAGACTGATATTGAAATAGATGAGGTTACGGAATATGATCAGCAAGGTGTAGAGCTAGCCCAAATAAAAGTCAATCATTACATGGGAATTATGCTTGGCGGCAAGGCCATTCCCAATGAAAGTATCCTGTCTGGATTTGGAATCACGTATACCTATGATGCCTCTACTTTTCTTTTCAATTTAGACTTTGAGCTTTTTCCATCTTCCAGTTTATCGGTGAATCACCGCTCTCCGGATCGCACCATTCATAGTGGAAATGCAAGCCTCGGGGTGACTTATCCATTGTCCAGAAAGCGTACAACTTTCTACATTAATGGAGGTATGGAGTATAGCTATACGCAAATCAATGATTCAGAATATGACGTTGATTATCACGATACGGAATCTGGCATAGGAGCCTACTTTGGAGGTGGGTTCATGATAAACAGGAATTCCACTGTCAACTTAAGAATATTTGCTGCTGCATCAGTGCCTTTCTACAAAGTTGATGGCACCAATGTATCGGGCGTAAAGTTTGGCATTGTGACTTCCTTCGCAAGGAAAAAATAGATCAAGCTTCAGTATGCATTTTTACCTCTTTAGAAATCCAATTTGACGGAAGCTGCTTGAGCAATGACCGCTTAAAAATGTGATAGTCTACTGTAATGGTATGTCTTGGTGTATTGAGTTGTTTATAGTGAGGGTTGTTTACTTCTCGATTAACCAATGAGGCAACATTTGCCGGTCGCTTCCATTTTCCAGAAAGTTGTCTTGCTACAATTTTGGATTGGAGTTCAGCGCCAGGCCATATACATCCTAAGGGTTGAAACAAGCCGACAAAGAACAGATTGGCGTATGTAGGGTGGAGCATCTTTAAATACAGCGGTACAGGGCCTTCCGAATAGTTTATGAATGATGGATCTAAAAATGGGTGTGTGATGATGAATCCTGTACAAGCTATAATTACATCAAAGTCCTCAGAACTTCCGTCTTTAAAGTGTACAGTTTGTCCATCCAGTCGTTCGATATCTACTTTTGGATGCACCTTACCATGTCTTATTCGATAAAGCAACTCATCGTTAATCGTGGGATGCGTTTGCCCAAAGTTGTGATCTGGTTCTTGCAGATTGTAGTTCTTATTTGGACCAATAAATACACGAATAAGTAATTGAGAAAGCATACTTCTCAACTTGACAGGAAGCCACGTCATCCCAGAACCTACCACATCAGAAGGTTTTCCAAAGAAGAACTTAGGAATGATTCGGTAGCCCCTACGCCA
This sequence comes from uncultured Roseivirgaceae bacterium, assembly GCA_964634415.1. GTDB lineage: Bacteria > Bacteroidota > Bacteroidia > Cytophagales > Cyclobacteriaceae > Ekhidna. Next base: position 17,848 of record CAZWLS010000033.1, read on the forward strand.
ACTGATGCTCGTACGCTTGCTTACTCTGCTTGTTTCTACTGCTACGTCACATGCTGAGTTTCCTCCTCCTATCACCAATACACGTTGATCCTTGAATGGCTCTGCTTTTTTGAAATCGTGTGAATGTAAAAACTTCCCTGAAAAATTACCTGGATATTCCGGCATGCGCGGATTCCAGTGATGTCCATTGCACACAATTAGATCTGAAAATGTCTCAGTTTTTGTTCCGTCCTTGCCGTCAACTGTTACTTTCCACTCATTTTCAGAGACATAATCTGCCCGAATCACGGTAGTCTCAAACTGTATATGGTCTAGCAATCCAAAATGTCTGGCATATCCTTGAAAATAGCTCGCCAATTGTTGATGAGAAGGATAGTCAGAAACTTCTTCTCCATGATCTTCCCAAGTATAATCTTCGTACTGAGAGAGAATCTTGGAACTGATGATATGGGTAGTTTCAAATACGCTCGAATGACTGGGTTTTTCATTGTACAGCCAATTGCCACCGACACGATCATTGCGATCATAGCAGATAGCTTCTATACCTTCGTCCAATACATTTTTTAAGGCGGTAATTCCAGAGGGGCCAGCCCCGATGACACATACTCTCTTCATGAAAACTTATTTACATGCTGAAGATAATTAGAAGTCGGTAAATGGTTTATTAACAATTAGGAATAGATGCTAATAACGAGCTTCCTGCTTCCTCCGTGATCACGGTGTTCGCCGAGATAAATTCCTTGCCATATTCCTAGGTTTAATCGTCCATTGGTAATCGGAACGGTAACAGAACTTCCTAGCGTACTTGATTTTAGATGTGCAGGCATATCATCCGAACCCTCATAATCATGTTGGTAATATGGAGCATTTTCAGGGATGAATTTGTTGAAGTGACTTTCGAAATCGCTTCGCACTGTTGGGTCCGCATTTTCGTTGATCGTCAGGCTTGCTGAAGTATGCTTGATGAAAACATTAAGCAAACCCGCGCTAATGCCTTTGATGTCAATTGCATGTATGACTTCATTGGTGATTAAATGAAATCCTCGTGGGTATGCTTTTAGTGATAATTCTATCTGCTGCACCATACCCACGAAGCTAATTAATTCGAATATTCTATTCGACCACTTTTGGCCAGTTGCTGTCGGCTTTTACAATGAAGTCTGCCTGGTTAGCTTCCCATTTTTTCTGTATGCTCTTGTTATAGTTGAGGTAAAGCTTACCATCTACAATTTTCCATGCTTCAGGTTCGATTTTGTAAAGAGCTCCCTTGGAAACACCGAATGCACAGTAGCCACCATATTGAGGGGCATACTTTTCTGGCGTTGCTTTAAAAGCTTCTAAGTTTTCTTTTGAACTGAAATACCAGTCGGCTTCTTTCCATTTCAAGGTGAATTCGCTACTTCCCTTTATGGGCTCTCCGTTTTTAAAGTAAGCGACTGGATCGTACCCTTTGATGGCACCATCGTCCGTACTGAAGATGGGGCTCTTTTGTGCAAATGCACTAAGGGAAATAAAAAGTAAAAATATTGGTGCTAATTTT
>CAZWLS010000034.1:0-19347 GCA_964634415.1 uncultured Roseivirgaceae bacterium
CTTAAAAGAGAGGAGACATCTGAAGCCTCAGATGATTTCGCACTAGGTGAAATTTCAAAACTTAACCAACTTATTACTGATTCTATTTAGGATTCTGATTTGATCTTATTGATATAAATCTTTGACTGTCCAGTTATTTGATAAAGCAAATACAACATGGACTCCACACTAATAATCATTGTTGCTGCCGTAGTTGGCGCAATAATTGGACTTTTTATAGGCAGAGCACTCCAAGGTAAAACAGCCAATAAGAAAGTAAAGGAAGCAGAAGAGCAAAGTAAGCTCATAATTAAAGAAGCAGAAGTAACTGCAGAAAGCCTCAAGAAAGACAAAATTCACGAAGCCAAAGAGAACCTTTTCAAAATGAAAAGTGAGTTTGAAGAAGAAGCTGCGCGGAAGAAAAATATAATTCTCACCAACGAACAGAAACTAAAACAAAAAGAAGCGAATCTGAATAAACAATTCGAGCAGGCTAAACGCAAAGAGGGCGAGCTAGACAGTCTTAAAGAAACACTATCGAATCAAATGGAGATCGCTCGTCAAAGAAAAGACGAGTTTGAGAAGATGCAAAAGCAACAGGTTTCTATTTTAGAAAAAGCTGCAAATCTTCCAGCGGAAGAAGCGAAAGCCCAATTAATGGAGGCATTAAAAGATGAAGCAAGAACCAATGCTTCTGCCCATATAAAAGAGATTGTAGAAGAAGCCAAAATGACTGCTACTAAGGAAGCAAAAAAGGTAGTTATTGAAGCCATACAACGAACAGCAACTGAACACGCCATTGAGAATACGGTCTCTGTTTTCAACATAGAAAGCGATGACATCAAAGGAAAGATTATCGGGAGAGAAGGAAGAAACATACGTGCACTTGAAGCTGCAACGGGTGTTGAAATTATTGTAGATGATACACCCGAAGCTATTATCATTAGTGGATTTGATCCAGTTAGAAGAGAAATTGCCAGGCTTTCATTACATCGATTGGTTCAAGATGGTAGAATTCACCCAGCAAGGATTGAAGAAATCGTAAACAAGACAACAAAAAATATTGGTGAGGAAATTGTTGAAATTGGAGAACGCACAGTAATAGACTTAGGAATTCATGGCCTGCATCCAGAATTAATCAAAATGGTTGGAAGAATGAGATTCCGATCTTCCTATGGTCAAAACTTATTGCAACATTCACGAGAAGTAGCAAATCTATGTGCTACGTTAGCTTCAGAACTTGGGCTTAACCCGAAGCTTGCTAAAAGAGCCGGCTTGCTACATGATATTGGTAAAGTGTGGCCAGAAGAGCCGGAAAAACCCCATGCAATAATTGGTATGGAGCTCGCCAAAAAATATAAGGAGAATGGCGAGGTATGTAATGCAATCGGTGCTCACCATGATGAAATAGAAATGACCTCAATGATTTCTCCAATTGTGCAGGCATGTGACGCCATTTCTGGATCGCGCCCAGGAGCTCGTAGGGAAATTATGGAGCAGTACTTGAAAAGATTGAAGGACTTGGAGGGAATTGCATTGAATTTTGATGGTGTAAACAAATGTTATGCGATTCAAGCAGGTAGAGAATTACGAGTGCTTGTTGATGCTGAAAATGTAGATGATAAGCATGCGAGTGATCTTTCATTCAACATTTCGCAGAAAATAGAAAAGGATATGCAGTATCCTGGACAAATTAAAGTCACAGTAATAAGAGAAACACGTGCAGTAGCTTTTGCTAAATAGAAAGCTTATCAAACAAATTTATCACTGAATTAATACCAAGGCTCTAGATTTTACTAAACAAAAGAGTAACATTTATAAGGGAAATGTCATTTTCAATTTTTGCATTGATAGGAACAATTTCGTTTCCTCATGAAAAAAACAAATCTCATCTTTCTAGTCATCTGTTTTATCAATGGGGCATGTGGAAAAGATGATAATTTAAATCTATATCCTCCGTACGGTGAGGTTAAGGTTAATGATCAGTCTTTTATCCCAGAATTTCATGTTTTGGTAAAAGAATACAATTCGCTATTCGATCTTAGCACCTATCAATTTATTCTTTCAGATAAGGAAGTTAGTTATAATCGACTTTCAGAAAGATTCAATACTGAAGATAATGCCCTTATACTATACATTTCACTAACTAGCCGGGGAGATGAACTGACAACCGGCGAATATGCATTAAACCCTTTTGATGCATTCTTAGAAAAACGTATTAATTCTATTTCTTTTTTCAGTCCTGATGAAAATATATCTTTTGGACCTTTGCTGAATCAATCGCTTGAACTTGACGTAAGAGGTGATGTATTCACAATAAGATTGGATTCTATTCAGCTACTTTCTCCAGAAAGATTGATAAATGGCACTTTGGAAGGAAGGTTCGATAATGTGTTTTCACCATTAATCCAGTAAAGGCCTAAAATCAAGTATATTCAAGTAATAAAAAACTAATTAGACAAAACGCCATAAGAAAGACCTTATCAATACGATCAATTTTCGCTTTAATCCTAATTACATCATGTGGAAGCGATGACACAAATACCAATGAATCACAATTGAGCGGTAGGGTTAGCTTCAATGGCAAATCCTATGAAATTTCAAACGGATTTTTTAAAGAATTAGAATTTTTCGAAGGTAGTCGAGGCTTCTTTAGCCTATCCGACGGGATATTAACTTATGACCGCGAATCTTTAGAAGTCTCCGCATCTGATTTTGAAATTAATATAATATTTAATGCCTTTGATATCACATCTCCTACATTAGAAAATGGTTCATATACAATTGGCACTTCTACTTTAGGACCTAATGCCGGTTCTCTTAATGTGATTATCAGTGAAATTGATGCTACTTTCTTTGCTTCAGAGGGAACAATTATTATTTCAGGCTCTGAAAATAACTATGATATTACCTTTATGGATATTCAATTTATCGGTCAAGATTTCAATTTAACAGGAACTATTTCAGGTACATTCAGTACCGAATAAAATAACAAACCAAGGATTTTATGAGAAAGATCTTATCAATACTATCAATTTTCGCTTTACTCCTTATTACATCATGTGGAAGCGATGACACAAGTACAAACGAACCGAAACTTAGTGGCACAGTTACTTTTGACGGTGAATCCTACTCCGTAGCAAATGGTTTTTTCACTCAAGGTGAAGCAGATGGAGCCGCAGAAGGAATCTTTTTTATATCTGACGGGACTTTTACTGTAGGAAGTTCTGGTAATGTAACAGCTTCTGGTGCTACCATAGTAATCACAATCAGAGCCGTCCATGAAGGAGCATCTGTTATCGGTGGAGGTGCATATATAACCAACTCCATTACTCAAGATCAATATGCATTTGTCACCGTTCAAACTGCATCAGACGAATCACAATCTTTTGTTGGTGGCACTGTTAACATTTCTGGTTCTGGAAATTCGTATGATGTAACGTTCACCGACGTTCCCTTTGGACAGGGAGTGACATTAACAGGTACGGTTACTGGCACTTATAGTAATTAACAAGACATTTTCAGTTCCGAAAAAAAAACTATGTTTGCGACAATGAATTTGAATAAAACTATCTGGGTGAGCAAAAAGAAAGAAGACAAAAAGTCTAAACGACTTCTTTGGTGCCCGGATATTGATTAAATCAAAACAAGATATTTTCAAAAGCCGGGCAGATGTCCGGCTTTTTTTATGTCCAACAAAAATTGTTAACTATTAAAATGGAAACTTCAAGCTTGATTAAAGCAGCAGAGTCATACGGCTCTCCCCTTTATGTTTATGACGCAGATCAAATGATGAACAACTATAAACAGTTCGTCAAAGCATTTAAGGTTGATAAGCTAAAAGTGCATTATGCATGTAAAGCACTAAACAATCAAGCAGTGCTTAAATTATTTAAGTCTGCCGGTGCGGGTTTGGATTGTGTTTCTATTGAGGAAGTCCATCTTGGATTACATGCCGGATTTTCTGCAGATGACATTTTGTTCACTCCTAACAACATCTCAACTGAAGAATATGAACAGGCGATAGAATTGGACGTAAAAATCAACGTCGACAACCTCTACACTTTAGAATATTTTGGAATGAATCACCCAAATATTCCAATATACATAAGAATCAATCCTCACCTAATGGCAGGAGGTAATCAAAATATTTCTGTAGGGCATATTGATTCCAAATTCGGTATTTCAATTCATCAAGTACCGAATATTGAACGCATCGTGAAAAAGCTTAACATCAATGTTATGGGGGTGCATGTTCATACAGGCTCTGACATACTTGATGCCGATGTATTTATTAAGGCCGCAGAACTTGTATTTAGCGTAGTTGAAAAATTCGATACTGTAACCCATATCGATTTTGGAAGTGGATTCAAAGTAGCATATAAACCTGACGATCTTCATACAGACATTACAAGCTTTGGCAAAAAGTTCAGCAAGTCTTTCAACGACTTTTGCAAAAAGCAGGGCAAAGACTATACGTTAGAATTTGAGCCAGGAAAATTTATGGTTAGCAATGCAGGGTACTTCATTGCAAAATCTAATCTGATCAAGCAAACCACTTCATGCACTTTCGTCGGATTGGACACAGGATTCAATCATCTAATAAGGCCGATGTTTTATAACTCCTATCACCACATTGAAAACCTCACTAATCCGACTGGAGAAAATAAGGTGTACAATGTTGTGGGCTATGTATGCGAAACGGATTCTTTCGCATCTGACAGAATCATACCTGAAGTAAGAAAGGGTGATTTATTAGTGTTTAAGAATGCTGGAGCATACTGCGCAACCATGGCTTCGAATTACAATTCGAGACCCAGACCGGCGGAGGTTTTAATCTACAAGGGAAAAGACCATTTAGTAAAAAGAAGAGAGACCATTGAAGATTTATTGAGTACTCAGGTAGAAACAAACATTTTCGAGTGATGGAAGTAAGAAGTGTAACAAGTGATGATCTCGATTCACTAGCTAATCTGTTTGACAGCTACAGAGTTTGGTACAGAAAAAACTCAGACATAGAAGGTGCTAAAAACTTCTTAGGAGCGAGAATAAAAAATGAAGATTCGAAAATTTACGTTTGTAGTGATGAAGATGAGCTTGTAGGTTTCGTTCAATTATACCCACTGTTTTCCTCCACTCGAATGAAAAAGTTCTGGCTGCTAAATGATCTTTTTGTGGATAGTGACTATCGAGGAAAAGGTCTTTCGTTGAAATTAATTGAACAAGCAAAGGATTTGGTTAGGAAAACAGGAGCTTGTGGTATGTTCCTTGAAACAGAGATTACCAATACAATTGGGAATAAACTCTACCCTAGAGCTGGCTTTCAATTAAATGAAACAACAAATTTCTATGAATGGGAAGTTGACTAGCTAGTTATTTTCAAACTCATGTTTCAACAACCATTGTTTGCGGTGGATACCTCCTCCATAGCCAACGATGCTACCATCTGACCCGATAATTCTGTGGCAAGGAATAATGATAGAAATACGATTTTCTCCATTTGCTCTTGCCACAGCTCTTACTGCTTTAACGTCGCCAACAACATCTGCCTGTTGCTTGTAAGAACGCGTTACTCCAAAGGGTATCTTCACTAATGCATCCCATACTCTTTGTTGAAATTCTGTTCCTGGAACTACTAGAGGAATATCGAAATTTTTTCTTTTCCCATCAAAATACTCATTCAACTGTGAGGATACCTTATCAATCATTGGGTGTTTGCCTGTCACCATTTCTGATTTCGTCCGCTTTTTTAATACTTCAATTTGAGTTTCAATCATTTTGCGGTCAGTAAACTCCAATAAACAAAGTCCTTCATCAGTCACCCCAATCATCATTGGTCCCAAAGGAGTGGGAATTCGATTTATCGTAATTATTTGCCCTTGAGTTCCTGGCGAAAATCCTGTCATATTCTTAAACGTTTCTGAAAAGCCACTAAGAGATTCATATCCTTGTTCATATGCCGATTGCGTAACCGTCTGTCCTTCCTTTATCTTCAAAAAAGCATTATTGATTCTGCTCATTCTAAGATATGCTTGAAAGGTAATACCATGAGTCTTTTTAAAATACCTACGCACCCTACTTGGACTAAATCCCAATTGAGTAAATTCAAAATCCTTCCATTTTTTATCTGGATGTTCCTCTACCAATTTTAGAAGTGGCACCAACCATTCTGGGTGAGACTGATAGGTCTTCATTGGTCGACACACCTTACAAGCTCTATACCCACTAGTTAATGCTTCTTTTGTAGATCCAAAGAATTCTACATTTTCATACTTCGGCTTTCTTGCCGAGCATGTAGGCCTACAAAATATTCCTGTTGTTTTCACTCCTACGATAAAAACCCCTTCGTATTGGGAGTTTTTGTCCAAAAGTGCCTGGTACATTTCGTCATTTGAAGGGAGTGCAATCATTATTCAAAAATAGAAAGTGCTTCATTCAAGGTACAACCGAAATTTGAACAACCATTTTTAATTTTAATCACATGGCATATAATGAGTACTTAGCAGATAAACTGAGACAAGCTTTTTCGGAAAGAAAAGTCCCTTTTGAAGAAAAGAAAATGATGGGAGGTCTATGTATTATGGTTGATGATAAAATGTGTGTTGGTATCATCAAAGATGATCTGATGGCAAGGGTTGGGCCGCATGAATATGAAAAAATGCTGAAGCAGCCTCATGCTCGCGAAATGGATTTTACAAAAAGGCCAATGAAAGGATATCTTTATGTAGATGCCACGGGTTGGGACAATTCGGAAGAGTTGGACAAATGGTTGGATCAATGTTTGGCCTTCAATAAAGAAGCTAAATCATCAAAACGTAAATAGTTAATACAATAAAAAAGCCCCTTTACTAGGGGCTTTTCTTATTTATTCAGGTGTCTTTTCATCGGGCCATTCTTCTTTGAATCCTTTCCAAAAATCGTTGACCGTAGATTTCATGTCTTTCCTTAGCATCAAAATTCCGACTAAGTTCGGTAGGGTCATCACAGCAATAGTGATTGCTGAAAGTGTCCATATTATGGTAGTATCTGTAAACGCTGCGAAGAAGAATGCAATTACATAAACAATGCGATAATACACCACTGATTTACTTCCCCAAATAAATGTCATCGCACGGTCTCCATAATAGGACCATGAAATGGCTGTACTAAATGCAAAAAGAAGCAGCCCAAATACAACGATATATTTCCCGGATTCACCAAAAAGACCTTTTGTAAATGCTATGGTGGTCAATGGCGCACTATGCACAAGTGATTTACCAGAGAATGAGAATCCACTCGTTGGTTTTCCATCCGCAATTGCGATAGAACCAGTATACGGTTGACCTTCTTGTAATACGACAACATCCTCAGCTAGTGAACGTGCATGAATAAAAACAACATCTGATTGAATTGCTCCATTTGCTACGCTAATATCACCGGTATAAAGCTTTTCATTCGATACTTTTTCTACGTGATCTATGATTTCCAGTCTTCCTTCTCTTGAATCAAAGTCTACAGAATTATTCATTACGTAGATATCGGTATAGTCGAAGTTATTTTGATGCTTTTGATTCCAAACACCAGAAGAAAGCAAAACCAGACCAGTGATGGTACAAATTACAATCGTGTCAATAAAAGGCTCTAGAATAGCAACAAAACCTTCTGATACTGGCTCATGCCCTTTGGCAGAGGCGTGAGCTATTGGTGCTGAACCCTGACCGGCTTCATTCGAAAATAAACCTCGTCCAACCCCTTTATTGAAAGCTAAAGAAATCGTACCTCCAAGGAAACCTCCTGTCGCGGCAGATCCACTGAAAAGCTCAGAAAAAATTGAAATAAAAGAAGGAACAATATTTCCTATGTTGGCAAAGATTACAGCGAATGCACCTATAAAATATAGAATTGCCATTGCCGGTACTAGTTTTTCAGTTACCGCAGCAATTCGCTTAATTCCGCCAATAATTACAAATCCAAGCATCACTGCCAACACTCCTCCTACCAACATTTGATCCAACCCAAAAACAGAATTCATTGAGTCAGCAATGCTATTTATCTGAGGCAAACTCCCAGTACCGAATGATGAAAGTACGGTAGCAATTGCAAATATGACTCCCAACCATTTCATGTTGAGCTTATTCTTCATGTAGTACATTGGGCCTCCAGCCATTGTACCATCTTCTGTTTTTTCTCTGTACTTGTGTGAGAGCGTTACCTCAACAAATTTTGTACACATGCCGACTGCAGCAGTCATAAGCATCCAAAAAAGAGCAGCAGGTCCACCTATATGGACAGCTAATGCCACTCCTGCAATGTTTCCAGTACCAACAGTCCCAGAAAGAGCTGTCGTCAGTGCTTGAAAGTGAGATGTATCTCCTTCATCACCAGACTTATCAAACTTACCTTTCACCACTTTGAAGGCAAAGCGGAAATACCTGATTTGCGGGAATTTTAAGTAGATGGTGAAAAATAGGCCAGTCCCAAGCAAAGCGTACGGGAACCACCATGAACTACCAATAAAACTGTCTATTAAGGATAAAAAATTATTTAATTCTTGCATGAATCAGGTTGTTTGGTTTTTTGCAATCTGACAAAAATAGAAGAACCAGATAAACTACCTAATGAACAAGGAAAAAGTATTCTTTAAATTGATTAATGGTAGTTTCATCGAGACTTCAGGTTTATTATCTTGATGAAGAATATTTTTGACACCTAAACCTTAATCGAAAAGAAAAATGGAAGAAATAACAGATTATACAGATAAGGCTCTTGAGCTCGTATGGCTTTATGGACCTAAAGTGGTCGTGGCTTTAGTCACATTAATTATTGGTCTCTGGATCATTGGAATGGTAACGCGAGGTATTGGAAAGGCCATGAATAAAAGAAATGTTGATCCTTCATTGGCACCATTTCTAAAGTCTCTGATCGGCACCATTTTAAAAGTAATGCTCTTCATTTCTGTAATAGGAATGGTAGGTGTTGAAGCCACAAGCTTTGTTGCGATTCTTGGCGCCGCTGGTTTAGCTGTTGGTCTCGCTTTACAAGGGACACTTCAAAACTTTGCGGGTGGAGTTATCATTTTATTATTGAAGCCGTTCAGAGTAGGAGATGTAATTGATGCAGCTGGCTATATTGGTTCAGTACATTCAATACAAATTTTTAATACCTATTTAAAGACACCAGATAATAAGACGATCATCATCCCAAATGGTACGCTAGCCAATACTTCTATGACCAATTATTCGTCAGAACCGAGGAGAAGAGTTGATTGGACTTTTGGAGTTGGATATGGCGATAGTACAGAGAAAACTCGTGAAACATTAATGGAATTGATCAATGCAGATGAGCGTATATTGAAGGATCCTGCACCATTTATTGCGGTTTCCGAGTTAGCAGATAGTTCAGTGAATTTTGTTGTAAGGGTATGGGTAGAAGGTGCCGACTATTGGGGTGTATTCTTCGAGATGAATGAAAAAGTATACAATAAATTCAATGAAGCTGGACTTAACATTCCATATCCTCAGATGGATGTTCACGTGCACAAGAATGCTTAAAACTTAATCAACAAAGTTTTAGAAGAGTCCGATTTTCGAATCGGACTTTTTTATTTTTAAGTATGAGACAAAATATTTCATCAGGAGCTCCATGGGAAGATCAGGTAGGTTATTGTAGAGCAGTTCGAATAGGCAATACCATTGAGGTATCGGGAACTGCACCCGTTGTAGATGGACAGACGGCTGGTAGCAATGCCTACGAGCAAACTAAGATATGCCTTGAAATCATCAAAAATGCAATTGAAGAAGCAGGGGGTAAAATTGAAGATGTTATCAGAACTCGAATGTATGTAACAGATATTTCACAATGGGTGGCAATAGGTAAGGCGCATGGAGAAGTGTTTTCTCAAATCAAACCTGCTACTACAATGGTAGAAGTCAGCGCACTTATCGAACCAGACATGTTGATTGAAATTGAAGCTACAGCGATTATTGAGTAAGTTATTTTGATACAATAACATCGTAGACAAAGCTACCTGCTAGTTTAGCTGTTCTACCATCATCATATGTAGGGCTCATTTCAGCTACATCAAAACTCACTACCTTATTTGATTTTAAGATGGCTTTTAAAAGTGGCTTAATATGTTGTGGAAGCGCGCCATAAGGATTTGCCGCACTAACTCCGGGAGCAACACCCACCGAAAAAACATCAAGATCCAGTGTCACACCAATAACATCTACTTGATCTATGAAATACTGAATCCGAGCTAAAATATCTTCCTGAGATTCATTCAGTAATTCATCCATGGTAATAAACGATTGACCTTTATCGCGCATTTGCTCAAACATTTCGGCAATATTTACCGCCTCGTTAATCCCTACTGGTAAATAGTAGAAGTTTTCAAATTCATCAAAAAGCTGCCTAGCCCAACTTCCCGAATGAGCTCCTTGCGGATATTTTCTTAAGTCAAAATGCGGGTCAAAGTTTATAATCCCTACCTTTCTATTTGAAGCAGCATCTAAAACTCCTTTACCATGGGCGTAGCTTATCTCATGTCCTCCTCCTAATAATATTGGAAATGCACTACTCTTTATCATTTGCTCAACATATCGTGCAAGTTCGTTCTGCGCGCTTTCCAAATTGTCGCCACTAACTACAACATCTCCAGCATCGAAAATTTTTGTAGATTCATCAAACTGGACAGCAAAGTTTACCATGGCTCTGCGAATAACATCTGGACCTTCGACAGCCCCTACTCTTCCCATATTTCGCTTAACTCCAACATCTGAACAAAATCCAAGAAGGCAATAGCCATTCGGAATCGTGGAATTTAAGTCAACTGATTTGACTACTTGATGCCAAACATCCCGCGTAGAACCTGGATCTTTTCGCCCGGTCCAAATGGATTGATTCCCTTTTTTATACATGACTTACCAAGTTGCCATTTTTCCAAACCATATTCGGCTTGATCTTACCTTGATTGTATAGTATCTCCTTATAATCGTCCACAGGAAATGCAATGAAGTCCGCCTTCATGCCCGCTGCAATTTTGCCACGATCTCTTAATCCCAGTGCTTTTGCGGCACGATACGTGATGCCAGCGAATATCTCTGCTGTTGACAATTTTTCATAAATACCTAATATCGAAGCTTGAACCAACAGGTCCCCCATAGGAGCTGACCCTGGATTCCAGTCTGTAGAAATGGCCACAGAAGCTCCCGCATCAAGTAGCTTTCTTGCAGGAGTAAAATTCATACCTAAACCCATACTTGCTCCTGGGAGAGCCACCGCTACCGTTTCTGAGGCTCCTAACATTTCAATTTCCGTTTCAGTGCTGGCTTCTAAATGATCGGCACTGCTAGCACCAAGATCCACGGCTATTTTACTTCCACCAGTATGGAATTGATCAGCATGTATCGTTAGGTCAAAACCCAAATTCTTTGCTTTCTGCAAATAATCAGCAGCAAATTCTTTGGGAAACGCAGATGGTTCAACAAAAATATCCACACGATTTGTCAAGCCTTTAACTAGCAATTGAGGAAGCAACTCATTTTCTAAATAAGACAAGAACTTTTGCTTGTCTTCGAATTCCTTAGGACATACATGTGCAGCAAGACATGTAGGGATAAGGTCTGCATTAATTTCAGCTTTGGCCTCTTTTATTACTTCAAGGATCTTGAGTTCGTTTTCAACATCCAAGCCATATCCACTCTTCACTTCTATAGTTGTAACACCATCTTTTAAGTGTCTTTCTGCACGATTTATTAAACCAACTTTTAAGACACTTGCTTCAGCGGCTCGCGTTTTAGCTACTGAATCAAAAATACCTCCTCCTTGCTCTAGAATTTTTTCATACGACTCACCGGACATCCTCAACGTATAGTCTCTGGCACGTGATCCTCCCCATACCAAATGGGTATGACAATCTATCAAGCCAGGTACTAGAACATGATCACCACCTATTTCTGAAATCTCATCTGCCTGTGATGCTAAAGCTTCAAAATCACCAACTTCAAAAATTTTTTCATCCTTTATTAAAATACCGGCATTTTTTACAATATCTAGCGTATCGTCGCCTAATGCACCTTTTTCTGGTGCACTTTGAAGTGTTATGGCCTGTGTAAATGGACCAATGAGTTTGGACATGGTATGAAAATTGAATTAATGTGAAAAGTTACGAATTTTGTCAATGTACCACGAACCATAATGAACATGAAAAAATACCTGATCACTTCATTACTTTTAAGTATTTCTATTGGTGGATTCTCCCAAATAGGTAGTCTCGCTTTCTCTTTGGGCTTGCCTCAAAATGATTTCAAAGAAAATACTGATGCAACAGGATTTGGTGGTGATTTATCACTGGCCTTTCCATTTCAAAAAGGCACACCCATCTACATGGGTGTTGATATTAACTACATGATTTATGGTCTCAATAAAAAAGACGAAGAGCTATTTGCTCAAGTCACATTGTCGAATGGTACGCCTATTGGTGATCCGCTTCGTATTCCATTGAGAATAGTAAACACGAGTAGCTTATTTGGGACACATGCATTTATTCGTGCAGTTGCTCCTTTTGAAAATATTCAGCCGTATGCTGAAGGGCTATTTGGTTTTAGATACATTTCTACCAATGTGAAGATCAGAGATCTGTCTGATGACAATCGATGGAGTGGAGATCCGGATGATGATGTAATCTTAAGAGAGACAGTATTAGACGACTGGATTTTAAGCTATGGATTTGGAGGTGGTTTTCTAATTAAAGTAGGACCTAGTTTTTATGTGGACTTAAGAGCTAACTTCTTCAAAGGACAGCGTGCCCAATTTTTTGATGGTGAGGATACCGAGGCTTGGAACATTGAATTTAGTGGCGATCCTACTTCGTTTGATAGCAATACAGTGGGTGGAGATGAACTCACATTTGAAACAGAGGCCAGAGAGTCTACGACAGATTTACTGACTATAAAGTTTGGCGTAGCATTTAAAATCTAATATCCATACTTCTCTTTCCATCTCACGCGAAGAAATTTACGGAGCTCTTCTTCGCGGGCATTTTGTCCTGGATTGTAAAGCTTAGTTTCCTTTATTTCTTCAGGCAAGAATTCCATCTCTGCAAAATTCATGGGATGATCATGGGCGTATTTATAGCCTTTGCCATAGCCTTGATCTTTCATCAGTTTGGTTGGGGAGTTACGAATTGCCATCGGCACTGGAAGGTCTCCGGTTTTTTGAACAAGCGCTTGTGCTTGATTTATGGCCATATAACTTGCGTTGCTTTTTGGTGAAGATGCTAGGTATGTTACGCACTGGGATAGTATAATTCGTGATTCAGGGTACCCAATCATATTGACTGCCTGAAAAGCATTTGTTGCCATTACTAAGGCGGTTGGATTCGCATTTCCAATATCTTCTGACGCCAGAATTACTAATCGCCTTGCTATAAACTTAACATCTTCGCCACCTTCTATCATTCGGGCTAAATAATAGACCGCTGCATTTGGATCACTCCCTCTGATCGATTTAATGAAAGCAGAAATAACATCATAATGCATTTCTCCCTTCTTATCATACAACACAGTCTTTCGCTGTGCAGCCTCTATTACTTTATCATCGGTGACGATTTTCTTTTCGGAATCATCACTTTTAATTACCAATTCCAGAAGATTCAAAAGCTTTCTCCCATCACCTCCTGATAAGTTAAAGAGTGCTTCTGTTTCTTTAAGCTCCACCTGCTCCTTCTTAAGATCTTCGTCCTGAGAAAGCGCATTTTCTACTAAGGCTAAAAGGTGCTCTTTCGTAAGCGCATTCAAAGTATAAACCTGTGACCGAGAAATTAATGCTGAATTTACTTCGAAACTTGGGTTCTCAGTTGTTGCACCTATCAATGTGATTACACCCTTTTCAACAGCTCCCAATAATGCATCTTGTTGCGCTTTATTAAAACGATGAATTTCATCAATAAATAGAATTGCTTTATTGCCCCGGCTAGCGATCTGAATCACCTCTCTTACCTCTTTTACTCCAGAGCTAATAGCACTGAGTGTGTGAAAAGGCCTTTTCACTTCGTTGGCAATAATATTCGCAATGGTTGTTTTGCCCGTACCAGGTGGTCCCCAAAGAATCATTGATGGTACTTGTCCAGAACTTATGGCACGTCTTAAGACTCCGGACTCACCAACAAGGTGTTCTTGCCCCACCAAATCTGACAACTTGGATGGCCGCATACGTTCCGCAAGAGGTGATTGATCTTGAAACATTTGTCAAAGTTATACTAAAAATATTAGTACTATTTGCATGATTCCAATTGTTTGGCTAAGTCATCCGCCCTTGCCTTTTGACGCCTTGCCTCCATCAAATTCTGCTCTGCTTGCTCGATAGCCTCTGCAGCCAATTTGGCTTGCCTATCGGCCTCTTTCCTGGATTCCATCGCCATGGCATGCTGACGGCTAGCTTCTTCAAGATTCTGCTTCGCGACGCTAGCTGCTTCTTCTGCTAGTCGCGTTTGCTCAAGTGCCTCTTGCTCCAAAGCTTTTAGTTTTTCATTTGCAGTCCCCGCCATTCTATTGGCTGTTTCTGCATTTTCTTGTGCTTTTTGGGCATTAAGCCTTGCCAATTCTTCATTTTCAACTGCTTCATCGCTCAACATGCTAGATTCCTTTTTGATCTTAGCTAACTCAGCTTTGAGTTGTTCATTTTCTTCTACTAGCGCTTGATTGGAATTACAAGCGACCAACAAAAATGCAACAATGATAAGTAGTAGTGGTTTCATCGCTTTTTTAATAAAGCTACAGAAATCACTTTTTAAGGACAATCACATTACCAGCAAGGATTAAAACCATCCCCAGCATTACATGCCAACCTAAAAGGTAATCTTCAAAGATTGCCGAAAGTGCAACTGCAATCACAGGGATCACAACCAAAACATAGGCAGCTTTATCTGCACCTATTTTACCAATTAAAGTCAGGTATGCACTAAACGCTATTATGGACCCAAAAATTGAAAGATAAAGAAGTGATGACAAGTACTCAAAACTTAGATCTAACGAAGCAGGAGGACCGGTAATGAAAGCAATCAAGCCTATAATTAATCCACCATAGAGCATCCCAAAAGCATTTGTTTGCACTACAGGTAATCCTTTTGATTGATTGAAGGCAGATGTGATATTGCCAAGCGAGGCTATTACTACCGAAATAAAGCAGATACTCAAATGGAAAGTCTTAATTTCTTCCGGCCTAAGTCCAATAAGCTCCTGTTTAAAAAGAAGTATTGTACCAAGGATTCCAAGAACAGCTCCGAAATACACTTTTTTCTCTGCTACCTTATTGAGGAAAATTTTTCCAAAAAAAACGTTTAAGAAAATAATGCAGGAGAACATGATAGCGACTAAGGCGCTTATCAATTCTTGCTCGGCGATGTATACAAACCAATAGTTGAAACCAAATAGGAAAGCACCTTGAAGAACCATCCGCAAATGCTCTTTGAATGTGAACTTCAGATTTAATTTTTTTGCTTTTGAGAAGGTAAGCAAGATTATTCCGGCCAATATAAATCGGTAGCTAACAGACCATGTGGGGTCTACCACGCCCAACTGAAACTTTATAACAAAGAACGTAGAGCCCCATATCAATGCGGGAATAAGGAAAAGTGAAGATGAGTTTAATCTCATGCCTCGAAAGTACAGCATTGCTCTTCTATTGTATTCCTTAATGGATGAAGATTTTTAATCCATTCTGACTGTATTGTTCATATCAACTTGCGAATAACTTAAAATCATGAGTATACATTTGCGCGGTGAATTGGTCATCTATAAAGACATACGGAGCACTTACATTGGTGAGTTTATTCTATGGGATCAACTACAGCATCTTAAAAATTGTGGTCCCTGAATATGTTGGTGCCTACGGATTCATTTTATTTCGAGTGATAGTGGCTTCAGCAATTTTTTGGATTATTCACTCATTCAGCATTGAAAAAATTAACTGGAAAGAAGACGGCAAGACCCTAGTACTTTGTGCCTTGACTGGCGTAGCAATTAATCAACTGCTATTCTATAAAGGAATCAGTCTTACTTCTGCAGTAAATGGTTCCATTATTATGACTCTGACACCCGTATTGGTATTAATCTGGGCGTCATTGTTAATCGGAGAAAAAATCACTTCAAGAAAAATTATTGGTATCATACTTGGCCTTATTGGAGCAGTAATCATTCTTTATCAACCAGATACACTTCTAACTTCCGGTGATTGGAAAGGTGATATTCTGATCTTAATAAATGGTGCTAGCTATGCATGCTATTTGGTCCTTGTAAAGCCTTTGATGAAAAAATATAAGCCCATGACTGTAGTTACTTGGGTTTTTACGATTGCCATCGTATTTGTTGTTCCGGTTGGATTCAATCAGGCATCAAATGTTGAATTCAGCACATTGCCATCAAAGGTATGGTGGAGTATGGGATACGCGATCTTTATAGTTACGGTAGTTGTTTATTTCCTGAATGCATGGACACTTATAAAAGTAAACTCATCAGTTGTAGGTGCCTTTATTTATCTGCAGCCAATATTCGCTACTATGACTGCAATTTTATTTTTTG
The DNA here is from genome assembly GCA_964634415.1 of uncultured Roseivirgaceae bacterium. GTDB lineage: Bacteria > Bacteroidota > Bacteroidia > Cytophagales > Cyclobacteriaceae > Ekhidna. The sequence goes on from CAZWLS010000034.1 coordinate 16,539, forward strand.
ATGAAGTATTTCTTATTAAGCACTTATTTGCAGCAGCTTTTGTTTTCACAGGGGTTTGGCTTGTAACGATCACTAAGAAATCTTCTTAATTGCTTCGCAAAATTGATTTAATTGATCATCCGTAAAATCAAGATGGGTGACAAAGCGTACCAATCCCTTTCCAAACCCCACAGCATGAATTTCCTGTTTCTCTAATTCTTCCAAAAACCACTTTTCAGATTTACTGTCTTCGAGCTTGCCAATCACAATATTGGTATCTACCGGATAAACCTCTTGGATAAAGCTAAGTTCATTTAACGACTCGCCTATTTTTCTTGCTCTTCCATGATCTACCTTCAACCGATCAATGTGATGGTCGAGTGCGTGAATACATGCAGCAGCCAAATAACCTGCTTGTCTCATTCCCCCTCCAAAGACTTTTCTAACTCTCCTGGCCTCCTTTATTTGATCTTTACTACCCAATAAAACAGATCCAACAGGCGCACCTAGTCCTTTCGAAAAACATATGGAAATAGAGTCAAAGCAATTACCATAATCCCTAGCATGTTCTCCTGTTTCGACCAACGCGTTAAAAAATCTTGCTCCATCAAGGTGAAGCCTTAATTTATTAGACTCACATACTTCTTTGATTTTCTTTATTTCCTCTAAATCGTAGATAGCTCCGCCACCCTTATTCATTGTATTTTCCAAAACAACCAACTTCGATTTTGGAAAATGAATATCATCTGGATTAATACTGGCTGCCACTTGATCTGCAGTTATCCTACCCCTATCTCCATCCAATAATTTTGGCGAAAGCATGGAATTATACATCATTCCACCGCCTTCATAGAGGTATACGTGTGAATGTTTATGACAAATAACTTCATCCTGCGGGCGCGTATGTATCCGCATAGCTATTTGATTGGTCATTGTACCAGAGGGACAATACAAAGCATCCTCCATACCAAATAGCTTAGAAATTTTATCTTGAAGTGTATTTACTGTAGGATCATCTCCCACTTTAGCATTCATCATTGCTTCCAACATTTCAGAAGTAGGTTTGGTGATGGTATCACTTCTTAAATCAATCATATGTTTTATCTGTTAAAATCCAATCTGAATGGGCTAGTGATTCCCAAGGAACTGCTGCTATGTCCACATTTTCATCGATCAATGGTTTTCTGGGGTGACCATTGAGCGAAACCTTCGCACTAACAAAAACAGCCACATCCTTACCTAGCTCCTCATTTTCTTTTTTAATTCTTTGCGCTAACTGCCAGATCATATCAGGTTGACCACCAAGGGCCGATCTCTGATCGCGACTAAGATATTTGGTGAGCAGTAATCTTTGTCGCTCTCCAGTTTTTTTATCTTCAACATAGAATTTTACAGTCGAAGATTTAGAACGCAACATCATTCTCCAAGAGAGACGATGTCCCTCCTCAGTGAAGCCTACATTACCCTCGAATAAGTGATGCCTCAGTGGGAGCAAAATTTGAATTAGAAAATATACTGCCAGCACATAGGTCCACGTGTTACTCAACTTCTTTCTCATAGGATAAACTTTCGACTTTTTCTTAAAAAAGATACCCCGAATGGTTTCTGGAGGAAAGAAAAATGCAGTCAGGCCAATCATCAAGTATGGGAAAATCCCAATCTGGAAGACGGCAGAGTTAAAGAGATTGAAAAAAATCGACAGGACAAACCCAAGTTTTCTCGTCTTGGGATGAAGCAGAAGAAAAAATATACTTCCGTCATAAATTACCCCTCCCCAGGCTATTGCATATTGAAACCAACTTTCCTGAAGTAACGGCCCAATAATTGGATAACTCGACTTATAGTTAAACCAAATACTGATCGGTCGTGCCTCAAGCCAATCAAGATGCACTTTATGAATACTGGCATATACATAAACAATCAATATTTGAATAATGAAAAAGTAGTGGCATGCTCTTGCACAAGTATTAGCAGGTACCGTAAATCCAAAGTGCGAATCAAGGGATCTGCTTTTATGTGCTGGAAGTAGAAGCATAGCTACACTAAGCAATACCAACAAGTAATAGTGATTATTGTAGTGCGTCTTCTGCATCATATAGACCATCGTCCACATTCCAAGAAATATAAATGTAGAAGCTCGATAAAATAGCCCTATCATTATTCCCAAGGCAGCAACTCCCATTATCGCGAAATAGTAGATCATACCATCACCTTCTAAAGGTTGCAGCCACTCAAATCCAATTACAGTAAATGTAAACTCAGGTTCTATGAATGTCTTATGGACCCATCCAGTAGCAATTGCTCCAAAACTTTCTGCAGCAGCAAGAAATCCAAAGATCATTCGAAATAGCACAAGGGGGCTATTATCAACTTCAGTTCCTAAAAAAGTTCGAGCGGATTGGAGCATCTGGACATATTTCCATTGTGAAAATAGTAGTAAGCTCGTGGAATATTGACGTTTTTAAATAAAAAAAGGAGCTCGAAAGCTCCCTATTTCTAAACCTAGTAAATATGAAGAGGATTAATTTACTGTTATGTTTAACGCTTATTTCTTCTATGAGGTTATGCTGATTAACGATCTTTAACCTTTAGACACTTGATTTTATCGAAAGATTAATCGCCTATAGAATAAATATTCAAATAATATTCTGCGAAAAGTGTGCCAATCTTTATCGAAAAGAAACAAAAATAAAATCTTTTTTATGGCCTGTATGCAAAAAAAATGGTGTTTCTCTAACGGTATTTAAATAAGTAATTGGCAGACAGTATTAATCGTATATTTTTGCGGAAAATCTAAAAGAAATGAGTGTTCTTGTAAATAAAGATTCCA